>NZ_JBYSZR010000017.1:0-92153 GCF_058787375.1 Stenotrophomonas sp. FW305-3-2-15-E-LB1 | reverse complement strand
TTGCTTGACGGTCCCTCCACCCTGGCTCCTACATACCTCGTGGGAGCCGGGAGGAACATACAAGCTTGCTCGACTGCCTTGGCCGCTTCCGCTCGACTGCCTTGGCTGTGCCCGTAGAATATCCCCTCGCTCCCGTGGTGCCGTTGCCGATGTCCCGCTGTTTTCCGCTGTTCCCGCGTTGCCTGCACAGGACGCACGCATGATCCTCGACCTGGTCCGCCATGCCGGCAACGGCCGCGACGAGTTCCTCGATGGCCGCAGCGATCCGCCGCAGCTGGCCCGCCTGCCGCAGGAACTGGTCGACGCCTATGCCGGGCACGACTGGCAGCGGGTGATCAGCTCGCCGCGCCTGCGCTCGCTGCATACGGCGATGGCCCTGGCCACCCCGCGCGGGCTGGACGTGGACGCGGACGAGGAATGGGAAGAACTGGATTTCGGCGATTGGGACGGACAATCGCTGTTCGACCTGCCGGAGGATGCGCTGGCGGCCTTCCACGCCGATCCGCATGCCTGCCCGCCGCCCAATGGCGAAAGCTGGGGCCACTTCGAACGGCGCATTGCGCGCGCGCTGGATCGCCTGCTGGACGATGAGGATCCGCTGCCCACCGTGGTGGTCAGCCATGGCGGCCCGCTGCGCATGGTGCTGTCACAGGTCTGCGGGTTGCCGCTGTCACTGTGCTGGGCGCTGCGCATCGACCACGGCACGCGCCTGCGGGTGTGGCTGGAACGCGGTGAAGTGGGCCTGGTGGGCGAGCTGCTGGAACTGCAGCAGCCGTAAGCCGCACCACCGTGGTAGTGCCGGCCGCTGGCCGGCATTCCCAGCAATGCGGACGCTCTAATCCTCGTCCGCGCTCTCGGCAAAGCGCTCTTCGCCGTCATCCTCGTTGTCGAAGCGCTGCTCATGCACCGGGCCCGACGCCGGGCCGGCCGCCTTCAACGGGTGCGCGGCGATGCGTGCCTCGTAGTCCTGCACCAGCGCTTCGCGCTGTGCTTCGCCCAGTTCCTGCCAGTGGCAGTCCAGCAGCGCGCCTTCCAGCGAATAAAGCAGGTTCAAGCTGGGCTTGAAGCCGGCGCGCTTGACCTTGACGAAGGCCCCGACCGCGCCGAGCGCAGCCAGGTCCTCGCGGCTGCGCAGGCCGACCTGGCGCAGCCACGCCGCACTCTTCGGGCCGATGTTGCGCAGCTTGGGTGCGCTCATCCCAGGGCCTCGACGAACACGCGGGCGATGGCTTCCAGCCCGGCCTGGTCCTCGGCATCGAAGCGGCCCACCTTCGGGCTGTCGATGTCGAACACGCCGATCAGCTCATCACCGCGCAGCAGCGGCACCACCAGTTCAGAGCGCGAGGCCGAATCACAGGCGATGTGGCCCGGGAAGGCATCGACGTCTTCCACGCGCTGGGTGACGCGCTGGCTGGCAGCGGCACCGCACACGCCCTTGTCCAGCGGGATGCGCACGCAGGCCGGCAGGCCCTGGAACGGGCCGACCACCAGCTCCTTGCCGTCGTACAGGTAGAAACCCACCCAGTTCAGGTCGGGAAGGGAGTGGTAGACCAGTGCGGAGAGGTTGGCCGCGTTGGCGATGCGGTCGGACTCGCCGTAGACCAGGCCTCGGGCCTGTTCCAGCAGCTGGGCGTATTGTTCCGGCTTGCTGCCGGTGAGCGAGGCGTTGGCGAACATGCCTGCAGTCTAGCAAGCGTACGGGACCAGCGATAATGCACGCTCTGTTGCATGCCTGGAGCCATCGATGCCCCTGCCCACCCTGATGCCGCCGGCGGTGTTCGTCACCGGCACCGATACCGAGATCGGCAAGACCGCCAGCAGCACCGCGCTGCTGCATGCACTGCGCCGGCGCGGACTGCGCGCGGTGGGCATGAAGCCGGTCGCCAGCGGCAGCCAGGACCTGGGCCACGGCCTGCGCAACGAGGACGCGCTGGCCCTGCAGGCGGCCAGCTGGCCGGTGCCGGACTACGCCGATCTGAACCCCTATGCGCTGCGGCAGCCGCTGGCACCTGAACTGGCCGCGGCCGAGGACGGCGTGGAGGTGCAGCTGGCGCCGATCGTGGCCGCCTTCGAGCGCCTGCGTGCGCAGGCCGACGTGGTGGTGGTGGAAGGCGTGGGCGGCTGGCTGGCGCCGGTGTCGGCCACGCTGGACCAGCTCGACCTGGTGCGCGCGCTGCGCCTGCCGGTGCTGCTGGTGGTGGGCATGCGCCTGGGCTGCGTGAACCATGCACGGCTGACCGCGCAGTCGCTGCAGGCCAGCGGCGTGGAGTGCCTGGGCTGGATCGGCAACCACATCGATCCGGCCATGCAGCGCCAGGATGAAAACATCGCCACCCTCCAGCAGCGCCTGCCGATGCCGTGCTGGGGCCGCCTGCCGTACCTGCCGGGCGCGGATGGCCGAACCCTGGGCGCACACCTGGGAGCGGAGCAGCGGTAGAGTCGACTGTCAGTCGACTATCGCGCGCAGCGCGGGGTCTGATCAGGAGCAGTCGACCAACGGTCGACGCTACCCGGCAATCCGATACGAACGGCACCGCGATTGCCGGCCAGCGGCCGGCACTACCGTGCTGCCAGCTCCCGCGCGATCGCGCCCAGCCGCTCCACCGCGCTGATGAAGCGCGCATCCAGCGCCTGGCAGCACGACAGCCGCAGGCAATGCCGGTAGCGCGCGCCACGCGAGTACACCTGGCCGGGCATGAACACGATGTCCTCGGCCAGCGCACGCTCGAACAGTTCACGCGTGTCCACGCCAGGCAGCTCCAGCCACAGCAGGAAGCCCCCCTGCGGTTCGGTGGCGCGGGTGCTGGCGGGGAAGTGCTCGGCCACCAGCTGCCGCAGGCGACCCACCTGTTCGCGGTACAGCCGGCGCATGCGGTGCAGGTGGTGCTCGTAGCTGCCCGCTTCCAGATAGGCGGCCACTGCATCACCCAGCAGCTGCGGTTCACCGCCGGTGGACTGGAACTTCAGCAGGGCGATGCGCTCGGCGAAGCGACCACCATCGAGCCAGCCGATGCGGTAATCCGGTGCCAGCGTCTTGGAGAAGCCCCCCACCACCATCACCCAGCCATCGCGATCGAACGCCTTCAGCAGCGGTGCCGGCGGTTCGCAGAACTGCAGTTCGGCATACACCGCATCCTCGATCAGCGGCAGCTGGTGCGCGTTGACCAGTTCGGCCAGGCGCTGCTTGGCCGCTGTCGGCATGGTGCAGCCCAGCGGGTTGTGCACCGTGGGCATCACCACCAGCGCGGCCAGCGGCGTGTGCTCCAGCAGCGCTTCCAGCGCATCCACGTCCAACCCGTGCTGCGGGTGGGTGGGCAGCTCGATGGCCTGCAGGCCGAGGTTGGCCAGCAACGGGTACAGGTTGAAGTAGGAGGGGGCTTCGATGCCCACCGCCGCGCCCGGCTCGGTCACGGCACGCAGGGCCAGCTGCAGCGCTTCCATCGCGCCGTGGGTCAGCAGCAGGCGGTCGGCGTGGGTGTGCAGGCCCAGCCGCGGGCCACGCCGCACGATCTGCGCCAGCAGGCGCGGCGAGCCGTTCGGGCGCGCATAGGTTTCCACCGTCTGCTGGCCGTGGCGCAGCACCTGCGCGGTGTGCCGGGCCAGCTGCGCACCAGGGTAGAACTGGCGCCCGCGCGGCCCGGCGAATGCCAGGTCGATCACCCCAGCGCGGCGCTGTGCCTCGAGCACGCGGGCCATCAGCGCCTGCTGCAGCGGTGCGGTGGGCGCCGAGGGGGCATCGCGCAGTGATCGCTGCGGCACCGACAGGCGTGGCGCCACCTCGAAGCCGGCCTTCGGCCGTGGCACCACCAGCCCTGCATCTTCCAGCTGCCGATAGGCGGCGATGACGGTGTTCAGGCTCAGCTGGCGCTGCGCCGCCATCTGCCGCAGCGAGGGCAGGCGGCTGCCCACCGGCAGGCGGCCGCCGTGGATCGCTTCGGCCAGTTCATCGGACAGGCGCTGGTAGCGCGGTGGGGCCGGGGTGGCGCGTGGATCTGTATCCATTGGACTGGCCTGCATCTGGAGCTGTACCCATGATGCCGCCGAGCCTAGCATGGTGCTGTCGGTGGGGCCTGATCGGGGCCTGGCCGATCCATTTCAAACGCACGGCCGCAGGGCCGTGCGTCTTTTTTTTGTAGAGGTAGTGCCGGCCGCTGGCCGGCAACCGTGTCATCGCGATCGCGAGGATGCCGGCCAGCGGCCGGCACTACCGGGTGCGTCAGCGCATCGGCACCAGCGAGGCCTGGCGCCGGTACAGCGCGGGGAACTGCCTGCCCAGCGCGGCCAGCTTCGGTGCGTCGTAATAGCGGATGTAGGCCGCCTGCGGGTAGTTGGCCATGTAGTTCTGGTGGTAGCTCTCGGCCGGGTAGAAGCGCTGGCCGCTGGCCACCTGGGTGACGATCGGGCCGCGGTAGCTGCCAGCCTGGCCCAGCTGGCTGATGTAGGCGCGGCTGGCGGCCAGCTGCCGCGCATCATCGCTGAAGATCGCCGAGCGGTACTGGCTGCCGTGGTCGGGGCCCTGGTAGTTCAGCTGGGTGGGGTCGTGCGCCACCGAGAAGAACACCTGCAGCAGCTGGCCATAGCTGATCTGGCGCGGATCGTAGTCGACCTTCACCGCTTCGGCGTGGCCGGTGCGGCCGCTGCTGACCCGCTCATAGCGTGCATCGGCGGCACTGCCGCCCGCATAGCCCGCCACGGCATTGCTCACGCCTTTGACGTGCTGGAACACACCCTGCACGCCCCAGAAGCAGCCACCGGCAAACACCACGCTGGCGTGGGTGGCGTCATCGCTGAAGGCGGCGTCGCCGGCCGGTGCCGGCAGCGCCTGCACCGGCGCGCTGGCCGTGGCCGGCGCAGCCATCGCACCGTGATCCACCAGCAGCACGCCAGCCACCAGCGCCGTGGCGACCAGCCCGGCAACACCCGCCGCAATGCCCTGTTCAAAGGAGAATTTCATCGTGCCCTCCTGCTCTCAACCAAAGGTGAAGGCATAGGCCTGCACGCCCGCATCGAGGAACTCGATCTCGAAGCGGTGCGGGCCGACCGTGCCGCGCTGGCGCACCAGCTGGTACAGACGGTTCTCGTTGACCACGCCACGGCCATCGGCGCCCACATCACTGCCGGCATCGGCGGCGGGCAGGGGCTTGCCATCCAGCCAGACGCGGAAGCGCACGGGCGTGCCGTCCTGCTTCGGCGCAAGCACCAGGTGCAGGTCGCGGGCGTGGAACTGGAAGGCGATGCGGCCGCCGCTCTGCTGCAGCTGCGCGGCTTCGTTGGTGATGGTCCAGTGCCCGGACAGGCCCCACTGGTTCAGCGCGAGGCTGGCCGGCAACGTGTAGTCGAAGGCCGCATCGGTGCGCTGCCCGCCGGGCGAGGCGAAGTGCTCGGCGCGTGCATGGCCCAGGTAGGTTTCCGGCGAGCGCAGGTTGCCCATGTCGGCCTGCGTGGCCACGCCCTGCAGGTCGGCGGCGGCCGGGTCGGCCGGTGGCGGCAGGTCGGTCTGGCCGGCTTCGGCCAGCAGGCGGCGGATCACCTGTTCCGAATGCGCGTAGTTGCCTTCACCGAACTGGTGGGCGCGGATGTTGCCCTGCGCATCAACGAAGTACTGCGCCGGCCAGTACTGGTTGTTGAACGCGCGCCAGATCGAATACTGGTTGTCCAGCGCCACCGGGTACTCGACCTTCAGCTGCTGCACCGCCTTCATCACGTTGCGCGGGTCGCGTTCGAAGGCGAATTCCGGCGTGTGCACGCCCACCACCACCAGGCCATGGTCGCGGTAGCGGCGCTCCCATTCGTGCACGAAGGGCATCGCGCGCAGGCAGTTGATGCAGGAATAGGTCCAGAAGTCGATCAGCACGACCTTGCCGCGCAGCTGTCCGGCCTGCAGCGGCGGGCTGTTGAGCCAGCCGGTGGCGCCGTCCAGGGCGGGCAGGGTGCCTTCCACCGGCAGCGGTGCATTGGCGGCGTTGGCACCGGCCATCATCATCATCGGCGGCGCGGCCGGCTGGGCACCCGGCACGGCATCGAGCAGGCCCTGCTCGATGCGTGCGGTGCTGACCGAGGACAGGCGGGTCAGCAGGCCGGTATCCCAGCCCAGGCCGATGGCCACCACCGCCAGCAGCGCGGCCACGCCCAACACCTTGCGCAGCACGTCGCCCAGGCCGAGCCGCGCCTGCAGGGCATTGAACACGCGGCCACCGATCCACACCGCCAGCGCGAGCGCCGTCGCCGCGCCCAGCGCGTAGGCCAGCAGCAGCCCACTGGTGCCCACGCTGGCGCCGTGCAGTGCCGCACCGGTCAGCACCAGGCCCAGGATCGGCCCGGCGCACGGTGCCCACAGCAGGCCGGTGGCGATGCCGATCAGCAGCGAGGTCCACGCCCCGCCACGGCCGGCATCATCGGCGGCATCGGCGCGCGCGCTCAGCCGCGCACCCACGCGCTGGAACGGCGCCAGCAGGTGGTCGGCCAGGCGCGGCCAGAGCAGTGCCAGAGCGAACACCGCCATCAGCACCAGGGCCACCCAGCGGCCGATCTGGTTGGCCTGGGCCACCCATTGGCTGCCCACGGCGGCCAGGCTGGCGACCACGGCGAAGGTCAGCGCCATGCCCAGCAGCAGCGGCAGCGTGCTGCGCAGGAACGGCCGGTTGGCGCGTGCGAACACGAAGGGCAGCACCGGCAGGATGCAGGGGCTGAGCAGGGTCAGTACGCCGCCCAGGTAGGCCAGCAGCAACAGCAGCATCATCAGGCTCCAGAAACAGGGGAAGAACCGAGCGGCACGCGCCAGCCACCGTCGCTGTCCTGCCGGGCCGCACCGGGCTGGAACAGCAGGGCGGCACCGTTCATGCAGTAGCGCAGGCCGGTCGGGCGCGGGCCATCGTTGAAGACGTGGCCGAGGTGGCCGCCGCAGCGGCTGCAGTGCGCTTCCACCCGCAACATGCCGAAGGTGGTGTCGCGGTCCTCGCCGACGGCGCCGTGAAGCGGTGCCCAGAAGCTGGGCCAGCCGGTGCCGCTTTCAAACTTGGTGGACGAGGAGAACAGCGGCTGCTGGCAGCCGGCGCAGGTGAACGTGCCCTGGCGGTGTTCCCGATTCAGCGGGCTGCTGCCGGCGCGTTCGGTGGCCTGCTGGCGCAGCACCGCGTACTGCGCCGGGGTCAACAGCCGGCGCCATTCGGCGTCGCTGCGCATCAGCGGGAACTGTCGTGCCGGGCGGTTCTCGGCGGCGGCCGTGGCGGGGCGGCTGCACGCGCCCAGGCCGAGCACGCCAGCGGCGGTGGCAAGACCACCCAGGCCCAGCAGGTGGCGGCGGGTGAGGGGCATGGCGGACTCCGGGAAGGGGCGACGGGGCCATGCTGCGCCTGCCCGGGTCAACGAATCCTCACGCAGGATTCAATTTTTCGTGAGGTATCGGTGGCCAAGCCGCGCCACAATGCGGGCAGCCTCCCCACTGGCCCCGAGTTGCCGATGTCCGCAAAACGCGTCCTGATCGTTGAAGACGATGCCCACATCGCTGACCTGCTGCGCATGCACCTGGCCGACGAGGGCTACGACGTCGCCCACGCCGCCACCGGCGATGCCGGCCTGCGCCTGCTGGAACAGGACGGCCCGTGGGACGCGCTGGTGCTGGACGTGATGCTGCCCGGCGTGGATGGACTGCAGATCTGCCAGCGTGCCCGGGCGATGGCGCGCTACGTGCCGATCATCATCATCAGCGCACGCGGCAGTGAAACCCAGCGCATCGTCGGCCTGGAACTGGGCGCGGACGATTACCTGGCCAAGCCCTTCTCGATGCCCGAACTGGTGGCCCGCGTGCGTGCGCTGCTGCGCCGTGCCGAAGCCATGGCGCAGAACGCGCGCATCGATGCCGGTGCCGTGGAAGTGGGTGGCCTGCAGCTGGACCCGGTGGCGCGCACCGCCTCGGTCGATGGCAGCGCGCTGGAGCTGACCCCGCGTGAGTTCGACCTGCTGCTGTTCTTCGCCCGCCACCGCGACCAGGTGTTCGCACGGATGGAACTGCTCAACCAGGTCTGGGGCTACCAGCACGATGGCTACGAGCACACGGTGAACACCCACATCAACCGCCTGCGCAGCAAGATCGAAGGCGACCCGGCCAACCCGCGCCGGCTGCTGACGGTGTGGGGTCGCGGCTACAAGCTGGTCGATCCGGCCGGGGCGGCGGCATGATCACGCCCAACCTGTGGCAGAAGCTGGCAGCGGTGATCGCTGCGCTGATGCTGATGTGCTGCATGGCCCTGCTGGCCCTGCAGATGCGTGCCAGTACCCGCCACGAACAGGAAGTGGTGCAGCGGCTGTCGCTGGGCCTGGCCGAACACATCGCCCAGCGCAGCGAGCTGATGGACACCAGCGGCATGCGCGATACCGCGGTGCGCGCGCTGTTCGGCCAGTTGATGGCGGTCAATCCCAGCGTGGAGGTCTACCTGCTGGACGACCAGGGCCGCATCCTCGGCCACGATGCGCCCAGCGGCCACCTGCTGCGCGACCGTGTCGACCTGGTGCCGCTGCGCCACCTGCTGGCCGGTGCGCCACTGCCGATCCTCGGCGATGACCCGCGCAGCACCGGCGGCCGCAAGGTGTTCAGCGTGGCCCCGCTGGTGGTGCAGGGCCGCCAGGCCGGCTACGTGTACGTGGTGCTGGTGGGCGAGCACCGGCAGATGCTCGCCGACGATCTGGCCGCCAGCAACCAGTGGAACACCACCCTGTGGTCGGTGCTGCTGGTGGGCGGGCTGGGCCTGCTGGCCGGGCTGGTGGCCTTCTACTGGGTCACCCGGCCGCTGCGCCGGCTGACCCGGCGCATCCAGGCCTTCGACATCGATGCACCCACGCCGTTGCCGGCGCCGGTGCCGCTGCGCAGCGGCGAGCGCGATGAACTGAAGATCCTCGAGCATGCCCACGCGCAGATGGCGCAACGGCTGGGTGAACAATGGCAGCAGCTGCGCCAGCAGGACCTGCAGCGCCGCGAACTGGTGGCCAACATCTCCCATGACCTGCGCACGCCGCTGTCGTCGCTGCATGGCTACCTGGAAACGCTGGCGCTGAAGGAAGCCACGTTGTCACCGGACGAGCGCCGCCGCTACCTCGGCATCGCCCTGGCGCAGAGCGCGAAAGTGGGCCGCCTGGCCCGCGCGCTGTTCGAACTGGCGCGGCTGGAGCACGGCGAGGTACGCCTGGAATGGGAGGTGTTCGCGCTGCCGGAGCTGCTGCAGGACGTGCTGCAGAAGTTCGAGCTGGCGGCGCAGGCGCGCGGCCAGCACCTGCACGCGGATTTCCCGCCGGGCCTGCCGCTGGTGCGCGCCGATCTCGGCCTGGTCGAGCGGGTGCTGACCAACCTGCTCGACAACGCGCTGCGGCATGCGCCCGAGGGCGGTGAGGTGCGCGTGCAGCTGCGCGCCATTGAGGGCAGCGTGGAAGTGAGCGTGGCCGACGACGGCCCGGGCGTGGCCCCGGCGCTGCGCGCGCAGCTGTTCCAGGCGCCGGCGGCGCTGGGGGCGCGACGTGGCGAGAACGGTGGGCTGGGGCTGCTGATCGTGCAGCGCATCGTGCAGCTGCACGGGCGCCGCATCGAACTGCGGCCGAGCGAGGCGGGGGCGCTGTTCGTGTTCGCCCTGCCGCGCGCCGACCACGCGGCGCCCTGAGCGCGCCGCTGCGCTCGCCGGGCATGGCCCGGCGCTACCGGTCTCTGGGGCGTCGCCCGGCCATGCCCGGTAGATCCACGCCATGCGTGGATGCGCTTCACCAGATCGCACCTGACCGGTAGATCCACGCCATGCGTGGATGCGCTTCACTAGATCCCAGGCAAAAAAAGACCCGGCAGAGGGAGGGATCTGCCGGGTCCGGATTGCATGGGGGGAGGGACCCATGCAATGAGCGTGGGCGGGACGTCAGTGGCTGTTGCCGGTGGCGTCCGCCGTTGTATGTGCCTGGCCCTGCACCAGGTCGGACCAGGCGCGACCGGCCTGCAGGCCCAGATCGACCACGTCCTGCTGGGCCTGGCCCAGCCGCTGCAGGTTGTCCTGCCACAGCTGTGCGCCCTTGGGCAGCAACCCGGCCGGATCTTCGCTGCGGGCCAGTTCGCCCAGCCAGCCGCCGGTCGCGGTCAGGTTGCGTTCCATCGCTTTCAGCTGCACGCCGAACATGCTCTCGGCATTTTCCAGCGCCAGTCGGTTCGCACGCGTTGCCGCAGCCGCCAGCTGGCGGGTGGCATCACTGAAACGATCGGCGAAGGCGTTGGCCATGGCGGCATCGAAAGCGGTTGATGCAATGCAGCATACGCCGATCATGCCGCAATGCAACAAAAATCATGAAGGCGCTCGAAGCGCCTTCATAAAGCCTTATGGATCAATGGCTTGATCAGGCGGCCGGGCCGCGGTAACGGCAGCCGGAGGTGCAGGTTTCATGCACGGTGATCTCGCTCAGCGCGGGCAGCACCGGCTTCAGCTCGTTCCAGATCCACACCGCCAGGTTCTCGCTGGTCGGGTTTTCCAGGCCGGGGATGTCGTTGAGGTAGTGGTGGTCCAGGCGGTCGTAGATCGGCTGGAAGGCGGCTTTGACGTCGCCGAAATCCATGATCCAGCCGGTCTGTGCACCCGGCTCGCCTTCCACCTTCAATTCCACCCGGAACGAATGGCCGTGCAGGCGCGCGCATTTGTGGCCCGGCGGCACGTTGGGCAGGCGGTGGGCCGCCTCGAGCATGAAGACTTTGAAGATTTCCATGGCGCGATTGTACGCCGGCCCCGTCGTCGCGATCGTCCCGGATGTTGAGTTTCCGTAAAAGAATTCTTTCCATCCGGATGAAGAGATGATAGCTTCTCTTATATCCGTATGAAGAGATGTTATTGGTCGCGCCCGACCTGGCATGGATTACTGCGGAACTTCCGTCGTCCACTACCACCCCCCACATCGTCATGCCCCAGCACACCCTGCTCGTGGCGGCCCTGGCCGTCGCTCTGGCCGCGCCTTTGTCTGCCGCCGCCGAAACCACCGCCGACGCCAGTGGCGAAGCCAGCACCCTGGCCGCCGTGCGCGTCACCGGTTCCAACATCAAGCGCACCGACACCGAAGCGTCCAACCCGGTGCAGGTGATCGGCCGCCAGCAGCTGGAACAGACCGGCAAGGCCACCGTCGCCGACGTGCTGCGTTCCATCTCGGCCAACACCGGCAACGCCAGCAACGAAACCACCAACAACGGCTGGGCGTCCGGCTCGGCCGGCATCGGCCTGCGCGGGCTCTCGCAGAAGAACACGCTGGTGCTGCTCAACGGCCGCCGCCTGGCCAACTACGGCTTCCCGGCCGGCGGCCTGTCCGACACCTTCGTCGATCTCAACGCGCTGCCGCTGGTGGCGGTCGAGCGCATCGAAGTGCTCAAGGACGGCGCCTCGGCCGTGTATGGCTCCGATGCGGTGGCCGGCGTGGTCAACATCATCACCCGGCAGAACTTCGAAGGCGCCGAGATCGGCGGCAGCTTCGGCGGCGCCGACCAGGGCGGCCTGCACGAGCAGAACCTGAAGTTCGTCGGCGGCCTCGGTGACCTGGACAGCGATGGCTACAACATCCTCTTCAGCCTGCAGGGCTACAACCGCGAACGCCTGGACCAGGACGAGCGCAACCTGACCAGGAGCGGCATCTACAGCGACAAGCCCGGCGGCCGCTGGAACGGCTGGTCGGCCAAGGGCGCGCGCTACCTCGTCAACGGCGTCTCGGTGCCGATGCTGGATGCCGACGGCAACTGCCCCACCGGCACCACCCGCGTCGCCAGCGCGCCCATCGACGGCCTGGCCGGTGATACCTGCGGGTTCAACCAAGCCCCGTACACCACCCTCATTCCGTCGACCAAGCGCTACCAGGCCTACGCCAACGGCACCTTCCGCCTCGGCGAGAACGTCGAGGCCTTCGGCGAAGTGCTCTATAGCCAGATCAAGAGCGCCGCGTGGTTCGGCAGCAGCCCGTTCTTCACCCTGGAAAGCGGCCGCTTTGCCCTGAACGCCGAAACCGGCCTGGCCGAACCGGTGTCGTCCAACCTGCCGGCCAGCAGCCCGTACAACCCGTACGGCCGCGCCGTGCCGATCGAATACACCTTCTTCGACCTCGGCGGCACCATCAAGACCAACCGCTCCACGGCCTATCGCGGCGTGGTCGGCCTGCGCGGCAGCACCGCCGCCTGGGATTGGGAAGTGGCCGTGTTCGGCGCACGCAGCAGCGAGCGCGAAACGGTGTCCGGCGGCTTCGCCAACCGCTGGGCGCTGGCCGATGCGCTGGCCAGCGGCAGCTACAACCTGCTCAACCCGTCGGCCACCCCGCAGTCGGTGATCGATGCCATCAACATCTCCACCCTGCGCCCGGCCGAATCGGTGCTGCAGGGCGTGGACGCGAAGATCTCCGGCACCCTGGGCCGCACCTGGGCCGGCGACATCGGCTTCGCCGCCGGTGCCGAGTGGCGCCGCGAGAAGCTCGATTCCAACAATCCCTGGCAGATCGACGCCGGCCTGCAGGTGCGCCCGGCCATCGCCGAAGTACACGGCGAGCGCAAGGTCAGCGCCGCCTATGCCGAAGTGAACGTGCCGCTGGCCTCGGGCCTGGAACTGTCCGCCGCCGCGCGTGCCGACCACTACGACGACTTCGGCGACGCGTTCTCGCCCAAGCTCGGCCTGCGCTGGCAGCCGCTGGATTTCCTGCTGGTGCGTGCTTCGGCGTCGAAGGGCTTCCGCGCGCCGTCGTTGTCGGAGAACTCCAACAGCACCAGCATCGCCTATGGCAGCGTGGTCGACCCGCGTGATCCGGACGTGCCGGGCTCGCGGCAGAACCCGACCTTCTTCACCGTGGGCAACAGCGAGCTGAAGCCTGAGCGCACCAAGAGCGTGAACTTCGGTGTGGTGCTCTCGCCCTGGGCCAACACCAACCTCAGCGTCGACTACTACCGCATCCAGCTGGACAACCTGGTCGGCACCAACAACACCCAGACCCTGGTCAACGACAACGTGGCCGGTGCCGTGCAGCGCGACGAGCGCGGCAAGCTGCAGGCCGTGTTCAACCGCTACCAGAACCTGAGCGAGCTGAAGACTTCGGGCATCGACGTCGAGCTGCGCCAGCGCATTCCGACTGCCGCGCTGGGCGACTTCACCCTGTCCTCGGCCTACACCCACGTGCGCGACTACCGCCGCCCCACCGTGGTGGGTGGCCCGCTGGTGGATTACGCCGGCAGCAACCTCGGCGCAACGCTGCCGAAGAACAAGGCGACCACCACGCTGGACTGGACCTACCGCGATTTCACCACCGCCATCACCTGGTACTACACCAGCGGCTACGACCAGAAGGCCAGCACCGCCGCCGCGGCCGTGCAGGACCGCGTCGATGCGTACAACCAGTTCGACCTGTACCTGGCCTACGCCGGTATCGAAAAGCTGACCGTCTACGCGAAGGTGCAGAACCTGGCTGACAAGACGCCGCCGTACGACGCCTCGTTCCCTGGCATCCGCGCGCCGTACGACTTCAGCCAGTACGACCTGCGCGGCCGCTACTTCACCCTCGGCTTCGATTACCGCTTCTGATGCCATCGCCGCAGCCGGCCACCCCGTGTGGCCGGCTGCGTTGCCGCTGTCCTGTTTCCTGGGGAGTCACCGTGTCCTTCCACCGCCGTGCCGTTCTGCCACTGCTGCTTGCCGCCGCCACCGCCTTGTCCTCGCCGCTGCCGGCGCAGGCCCAGAGTGCGTACTTCTTCCCGCAGGCCACCGACGCTGCTGCGTTCGATGCCGCCATTCCCACCCCCGAGCAGTTCCTCGGCTATCCGATCGGCAGCCGCTACACCCGGCATGACCAGCTGGTGGCCTACTTCCAGGAACTTGCCAAGCACTCGGACAAGATCCGCGTGCAGCAGATCGGCCGCAGCTACGAAGGCCGTCCGCTGCTGATCGCCACCGTCACCGCCGCCGACAACCAGGCGCGCATCGAACAGATCCGCCAGCAGCACGCCACCCTGGTCGACCCGGCGCAGCCGCGCAGCGCGGCCGGCGACAGCCCGGTGGTGGTCTGGCTGGGCTACAGCGTGCACGGCAACGAAACCTCCAGCGGTGAAGCGGCGATGCTGACCGCCTACTACCTGGTGGCCAACCGCAGTGCCGAAACCCAGCAGTGGCTGCAGCAGTCGGTGGTGCTGTTCGACCCGGCGCAGAATCCCGATGGCCGCGACCGCGCGGCGAACTGGCACAACGCCTGGGCGTCCGACCCGGCGTCGGCCGACCCGGCCGACAAGGAACACGTCGAGCCGTTCCCGCAGGGGCGCACCAACCACTACTTCACCGATCTCAACCGCGACTGGCTGGCGCTGACCCAGCAGGACTCGCGGCCCAAGATCGAAGTGTTCCACCAGTGGTACCCGAACGTGCAGATCGATTTCCACGAGATGGGCAAGGACAGCACGTACTACTTCGAGCCCTCGCCGAAGAGCATGCACAGCCCGCTGATTCCGGCGGCGTCCTACGAGTTCAACAAGACCCTGGCCAAGTACCACGCACAGTCGCTGGATGCGTTGGGCTCGCTGTACTACACCGGCGAAAACTTCGACAACTTCTCGCCGGTGTACGGCTCGACCTATCCGGACTTCCACGGTGCGGTCGGCGTCACCGTCGAGCAGGCCAGTTCGCGTGGCCGCGTGCAGGAATCGGTGAACGGCCTGCTGACCTTCCCGTTCACCATCCGCAACCAGGTGGCCACCGGCCTGGGCACCGTGCGTGGTGCGGTGACCGAGCGCAGTGGCCTGTTCGATCTGCAGAAGAGCTTCTTCCAGAGTGCCCTGAAGCAGGCCGCGCAGCAGCCGGTGAAGAGCTTCGTGTTCGGCGATGCGCATGACCCGGCACTGACCCGCCGCCTGCTGGAGTTGTTGCTGCTGCATCGCATCGACGTGCATGCACTGGATCGCACGGTGACGGTCGACGGCCAGCGCTTCGACGCCGGCAGCGCATACGTGGTGCCGGTGCAGCAGGCGCAGTTCCGCCTGGTCCATTCGATCTTCGCCGAGACCCCGTCCATCAAGGGCGACGTGTTCTACGGCAGCACCAGCTATGCCATTGCACCGGCCTACGGCGTGGCGTTCGCTGGCAGCCGCAGCCGCATCGCTGGCGGCGCCCGCGTAACCGCGCTGCCGCCGCTGCAGGGCGCGGTGAACGGCGGCCAGGCGGGCTTCGCCTATGCCATCGACTGGCGCGACTACAATGCCGGCCACGCGCTGGCCGCGCTGCAGGCCAAGGGGCTGAGCGCACGCGCGGCATTCAAGCCGTTCAGCAGTGCCACCGCGCAGGGCCAGGTCGACTTTGCCGCGGGCACCCTGATCATTCCGGTGGCCGGCCAGCCGCTGCAGGGTGCAGCCCTGCTCGAAGCGGTGAGCGCCGCCGCGCGCGATGCCGGTGTGCAGGTGCATGCCCTGTCCAGCGGCCGCAGCAGTGAAGGCATCGACCTCGGCAGCGATGGCGTCAAGGCACTGCGCAAGCCGGCCGTGGCGCTGGTGATGGGCGAGGGCGTGGCTGCCACCGAGATTGGATCGGCCTGGTTCCTGCTGGACCAGCAACTGCACCTGCCAGCCAGCAAGCTGGACCCGCAGCAGCTGGGCAAGGTTCCGCTGGACCGCTACACCACGATCGTGCTGTCCGGTGGCACCTACACCGGCATCGACGCCACCGCCGTGGCCGCGCTGAAGCGCTGGGTACAGGCGGGGGGCTCGCTGGTGACCTACGGCAGCGCATCGAAGTGGGCGGTGGAGCAGAAGCTGGCCGATGGCGAGACGCTGGGCAAGGACGAGGAGGCGGGCGACGCAGACCGTCGCGCATTCGGTGACCAGCGTGACATCGCCGCGATCGAGCGGGTGAGTGGCAACATCCTCAGCGCCGACGTCGATACCAGCCATCCGCTGGCCTTCGGCGTGCCGCGCCGGCAGCTGGCGATCAACAAGGAAAACACGGTGACGCTGCAGCCGAGCGCGAACCCGTTCTCGACCGTGGTGCGTATCGATGCGACGCCGCGGGTGAATGGTTACCTGTCCGAGCGCAACCGGGCGCGGGTGGCGGGCAGCGCATGGCTGCTGGTGTCGGCGCAGGGGCAGGGCAACGTGGTGTTGTTTGCCGATGACCCGGCGCATCGCAAGTACTGGCATGGCACGGATCGCCTGCTGATCAACGCGATTTTCTTCGGGAATCTGGTGAATCCGGCGAAGGCGCGGGGTTGAGGCGATTGGCGCCTTGTTGATGCTGGGGGAGGGAGGACGGATGGGCCGCGCAGGACACGCCGCAAGTACGTCCGTGTAGGCTCGTAGGCGCCATCCATGGCGCCTGCGGTCCTGCGCAACCCATCCGTCCTCCCCAGACAGTTTCCTGCGGGCGCGGACGCATCAAACCCAAGGCGGGAGCAAGGGCAAAAGCAAAAGCAGCGGCTCCGGCTTTTGCTCTTGAATTTGAATTTGAATTTGATCTTTCTTCTTCCGGCTACCCCGCGGGAAAAGAAGGCGCTGGAAATGTCTGAAGCGGATCGGGGCGGGGGGAGCGCGAAACCGCAGGCGCCATGGATGGCGCCTACGAGCCCCCATGGATGGGTTCACGGCGTGTTTCGCGCTCCCCCCGGCCCGATCCGCCCCACGCACAACCCACCGCAGGCTCCAGAACCACCCAGGTAGCCCCAAAAAAAAAGACGGCGCCTCAGCGCCGTCCCTCGGTAACCCCCGCGCAGCGGGAACAACCGTTAGAAGCTGGCGCGCACGCCCACCCTGTACTCGGATACGTCCTTGTCGAACTGGCCTTCCAGTACAACGCCCCAGGTGTCGGTGAAGCTCACCTGCCCGCCCACCACGCCATACCAGCGCGCGTCCTGACCATCGCCGCCGTTGGCGTAACCGCCTTTCAGCCAGCCTTCGAGCGTCTCGGTGAACCGGTTGCGCACACCCACCATGCCCAGCACCTCGTTGAACCGGGAAGTCTCGCGGAACCGCGCGTCATCGAGGCGGTAGTCCGATTTCGCCGAGCGGTGGTTCCAGGCGAACTCGCTGGTGAAGTCCAGGCCGTCGCTGATCGGCGCGTGGTATCCCACGCCCAGGTACGGAACGTCGAGCGTGGTCTTCATCCGCGCAGCGCCCGCGTGCTCGCTTCCGCTGACCCGCGATGCGCCGACGATCACGTGGAACTGCGGCGCGACCGCGAACGAACCCCGCACGTAGCCACCATCGGCCGTGACATCACCGGCGCTGCCGGCGTCCAGCTGCAGCCGGTTCCAGCCGCCTTCCACGTACGTGTAGCTGAGCTCGTCGCTGGCCGAGGCCAGCAGTGGCGTTGCAAGCAGCAGGCCGGTTGCCAGGAGCATCTTGCGCATCGTTCAAGTCCTTATGGGGTGCGAGGGGTGCAGGGCCGCGCAACCCCGTACCGCAGTACGGGGTCGTGCAGGTGCCTGGAAAACGCAGGCTTCAATCAGAAGCTGGCGCGGACGCCGACGCGGTACTCGGCGAAGTCATCGTAGAACTGGCCTTCGGCAACCACGCCCCAGGTGCGGTTGAAGCTGACCTGGCCACCGACGGTGCCGGTCCAGGTGCCTTTGAAGTGGTCGCTGCCGTCCATGTAGCCGGCCTTGAGCCACGCCTCGGTCTTTGCCGAAGGCTTGCCACGCACGCCGAAATTGCCCACGGCGGTGTTGACGGAGGTCTTGGTGGAGTAGGTCAGGCCATCGGAATGGATTTCGCCCTTGCCCGTGCGACGGTTCCACGCGATGTCGGCGGTGAAGTCCACGCGCTCGCTCATCGGCATGTGGTAGCCGATGCCCAGGTGGGGCTGCTCGAGCGTGGTCTTGACGCTGGAGAAGGCGTAATGGGTGGTGTCGCTGACGCGCGACCAGCCACCGAACACGTTGACCTGTTCGGCAATGGCGAAGGAACCTCGCACGTAGCCGCCATTGGCCTTCGGGTCGTTCAGGATGCTGGAGTTCATCTGCAGCTGGTTCCAGCCGCCTTCCACGTAGGTGTAGCTCATGCCGTCGTCGGCAAGGGCGGTCAGCGGAGCGGCGAGCAGCAACCTCGAGGCCAGGAAAATCTTGCGCATCATGCGGGTCCTTGTCATGCAGCGATCCAGACCGGGACATGCAGGGACGCGCCCCGGCTGCGACGTCGTGTCGCTGGCCGAGTCTATCCATATTTCACACGCCGTGAACGTTCTGCGCCGCCGATGGCGCGGCCGGTATCCAATCATTCAGCAAGCGCGCTGCGGCCTGCGCCAACAAAAAAGGGACGCAGCTTGCGCTGCGTCCCTTCGTGCATTGCAGGCGTGGGCAATCAGCCGGCGCGACCGCCGCCGTTGCCGCCCTGGCTGCGGCCACGGCCGCCACCATTGCCGCCACCGCCACGACGCTGGCCCTGGCCGGCGCCCGCACCGGCGCGCTGCTGGCCATTGCCACCGCCCTCGCGACGGCCGCCACCGGCCTTCTTCGGGCCTGCGTGCGCGTGGCGCGGCGCATCACCGTGCGGACGACGCGCATGGCTCTTGCGCGGTGCGCGCTCGCCGGTATCGTGCTCGGCCTTGCCCGGTGCACTGTTGCCCCAGCGGATCGGCGTCTGCAGTTCGAAGCCCGGCACGTCGCGGATGTCCATGTCGCGGCCCAGCAGGCGGGTGATCGCGCGCAGCAGCTTCACTTCATCCTGTGCCACCAGCGAAATCGCCTGGCCGGTGGAACCGTTGCGGCCGGTACGGCCGATGCGGTGCACGTAATCCTCGGCCACCATCGGCAGATCGAAGTTGATCACCTTCGGCAGTTCGTTGATGTCGATGCCACGCGCGGCGATGTCGGTGGCCACCAGCACGGTCACGCGACCGGCCTTGAAGTCACCCAGGGCACGCAGGCGCTGGCCCTGGCTCTTGTTGCCGTGGATCGCCGCGGTCTTGATGCCGGACTTTTCCAGGAACGTGGCCAGCTTGTCGCTGCCGTGCTTGGTACGCGCGAAGACCAGGGTCTGCTCGCGGCTGTCCTGCGCCAGCAGGTGCAGCAGTAGGTCGCGCTTGCGGCTGCCATCGACCGGGTGGACGCGGTGGGTGATGGTCTCGGCCACGGTGTTCTTCGGCGTCACCTGGATCTGTTCCGGGTTGCGCATGAACTCCAGCGCCAGCTGGCGGATGTTGTCCTCGAAGGTGGCCGAGAACAGCAGGGTCTGGCGGTTCTGCTTCGGCAGCTTGGCGAGGATGCGCTTGATCGACGGCAGGAAGCCCATGTCGAGCATGCGGTCGGCTTCGTCCAGGATCAGCACTTCGATGCCCGACAGGTCGACGCTGCGACGCTCCAGGTGATCGATCAGGCGACCCGGGCAGGCGACCAGCAGGTCCACGCCGCGGCGCAGGATGTCCAGCTGGTTGCCCATGCCGACGCCGCCGTAGATGCAGGCGCTGGGGATGCGCAGGTACTTGCTGTAGCCGCGCAGGCTGTCATGCACCTGGGTGGCCAGTTCGCGGGTCGGGGCCAGGATCAGCGCACGCGGCTTGCGCGGGCCGCTGCGCACTTCCTGCGAGGCGGTGCCCAGGTGCTGCAGCAGCGGCAGGCCGAAGGCGGCGGTCTTGCCGGTACCGGTCTGTGCGCCGGCCAGCAGGTCGCGACCGGCCAGTGCCAGCGGGATCGCCTGCTGCTGGATCGGGGTCGGGTTTTCGTAGCCCTGCTCGGCGAGCGCGCGCAGCAGGAAAGGCGCGAGGCCCAGGGATTCAAAAGACATTGAGATTGCTCCAGGTACAAGAAACGCCTGTCCGAACGGACAGACGGGGGCAGATCAAACTGATCGGCTGACTCGGAGCGTTCCCGTGAACCGCGCTGCGAGAATTGGGTGCAGCCGGCACGGAGCGCAGGCTGGAATGCGTGACGAACGGCGTCGGAGTGGGGGCGGGCGAAGAGGGCGGACCCAGGTCGCCGGCGATCCCGGAGGGAAACGGACGGCCGCTGCAGACCCTGCAAGTCTAAACGATCTTCAAGACTCCACGCAAAAACCCCTGTTCAGGTAGGGGGTGTCTGCAGGGCTTGCAGCCCTGCACCCGCCTCAGATCAACGTCAACTTCAAAAGCCTGCATTCCGTGGGATGGCGGGGCGGGTCCGGTTGAGGGGGACGCCGTAAACCCCCCTCCGGGGTCCGGCCCAGCCGCTGGCGGCTGTGCGTTCGGGCGCTTGCGAAGCAGTGCTTCGCAAGCAAAGCGCCCTCACCCATGGGGGCTTGGTCGCGGCATCCATGCCGCTCACACCCCCTCAACCGGACCCACCCCGCCTTCGACAGTTTCCTGCGATCTGTCGGAACGGCGTTCTGCTTTGGTGGGTGCCGACCGTTGGTCGGCACGGATGAATTCATTCGATATCTGACAGATGTGTCGACCAACGGTCGACACCCACCAACAGCCGCGTGAACCTGTCGAAGGTGGGGCGGTGTGGGCTTGCAGGACCGCAGGCGCCATGGATGGCGCCTACGAGCCCCCAAGGATGGGTTTACGGCGTGTCCTGCAAGCCCACACCGCCCCGCCCAACCAGCAGAAAACCAGAGCCGCTTTTGATCTTGCTTCGGCTTTTGCCTCTGCAGGTGCAGGGCTGCAAGCCCTGCCGAACCCCCCACTACGGTAGGGTGGGCCGATGCCGCGCTGCAGCTTGGCTACACCGCGCATTTGATTACACTTGAAACTTGTTTGCCCACGACTCCGGACACCCACCCATGAAGCTTGGTTCTTTGAAGGAAGGCGGCCGCGACGGCACCCTGATCGTCGTCTCGCGTGACCTGCGCCACGGCGTGCGCGCCACCGGCATTGCCGCCACCCTGCAGCAGGCCCTGGAGGACTGGAGCCACATCGCCCCGCGCCTGAACGCCCTGTACGAATCGCTGAACGCCGGCGACGCCGATGGCGTCTTCGACCTCGACCCGCAGGCGCTGGCCGCGCCGATGCCGCGTGCCTACGAATTCGTTGATGGCAGCGCCTACCTGCCGCACGTCGAGCGCGTGCGCCGCGCCCGTGGCGCCGAGGTGCCGGAAAGCTTCTACACCGATCCGCTGATGTACCAGGCCACCAGCGCCGGCTTCTATGGCCCGCGCGATGCGGTCAAGGTGGTCAGCGAGGAGTACGGCATCGACCTGGAAGCCGAGATCGTGGTCATCACCGACGACGTGCCGATGGCCGCCACTCCGGAACAGGCCGCTGGCCACATCCAGCTGGTCGGCCTGGTCAACGACGTCTCGCTGCGCAACCTGATCCCCGGCGAACTGGCCAAGGGCTTCGGTTTCCTGCAGTCCAAGCCGCGCTCGGCCTTGTCGCCGGTGTTCGTCACCCCCGATGAACTGGGCACCGCCTGGCAGGACAGCAAGGTGCACCTGCCGCTGCTGACCCACATCAATGGCCAGTGGTTCGGTGCGCCGGAAGCGGGCGTGGACATGCAGTTCAACTTCGCCCAGCTGGTCGCGCATGCGGCGAAAACCCGTCCGCTGGGCGCCGGCACGATCGTCGGCTCGGGCACCATCGCCAACGAGGACACCAGCAAGGGTGCCTCCTGCTTCGCCGAGCAGCGCACCGTGGAAACCCTGCGCGACGGCAAGCCGAGCACGCCCTTCATGTCCTTCGGTGACGTGGTGCGCATCGAGATGCTCGACGCCGCCGGCAACAGCATCTTCGGTGCGATCGAACAGCGCATCGAACAGGCGGCCAGGCCCTGAGCATGGAGGCGGCGATGGACATCCTGGTTGACGACGGCCTCGTGCTGTACACCTACTGGCGATCCAGCGCCGCCTACCGCGTGCGCATCGGCCTGTTCCTGAAAGGCCTGGCCTGGGAGGGCCGGCCGGTGCACCTGGTGCGCGACGGTGGCGAGCAGCATGCCGACGCCTATGCCGCGCTCAACCCGCAGCAGCTGGTGCCGGCGCTGCTGCATGAGGGGCACACCTTCACCCAGTCGCTGGCGATCCTCGAGTACCTCGACGAGCGCTTCCCGCAGGTGCCGCTGCTGCCGGCCGATGCGGTCGGCCGCGCGCGGGTGCGGGCACTGGCCCAGCTGGTGGCCTGCGACATCCATCCGATCAACAACCTGCGGGTGATGCAGTACCTCGAACGCCGCCTGGAAGCACCGGCCGACGCACGCACGCAGTGGACCCTGCACTGGATGGCCGACGGCTTTGCGGCGATGGAGTCGATGCTCGCGGGCAGTGCCGATACCGGCATCTTCTGCCACGGCGACCGCCCCGGCCTGGCCGACATCTGCCTGCTGCCGCAGCTGTACAACGCGCACCGCTTCGGTCTGGATCTGGCCCCGTACCCGACCCTGCGCCGCATCGAGGCCGCCTGCCTCGCACTGGACGCCTTCGACCGCGCCCGTCCGGAAAACCAGCCCGACGCAGGCTGACATGCCGCATCGCTCGCCGGGCGTGGCCCGGCGCTACCGGTCGGACGTCGGTGGCAGCGCCGGGCCATTCCCGGCGGATTCCGCGTCGTACTCCCGCACGCGGCGCAGGTCATCGCGGAACAGCCGGTAGGCCTCTTCGCGCCGCACGTCATCGCCCTGCCGCAATACCCACGCCGGGTGCACGGTGGCGTAGCCGCGGGTGCCGTCTTCCAGCGTGTGCCAGCGCCCACGGTCGCGCGACAGCTGGAAACCCGCGCCAAACACCGACGCGGCGGCCGTGGCGCCCAGGCAGACGATGAGCTGCGGCCGCACCCGCGCGATCTCGCCCAGCAGCCACGGTTGGCAGGCGCGCACATGGCGGCTTTCCGGCCGCTTGTGCAGGCGGACCTTGCCGCGCCGCTCGTGGTGGAAATGCTTGACCGCATTGGTCAGGTACAGCGTGGCGCGGTCGATGCCGAGTTCGGCCAGGGCACGGTCCAGCAGCTGGCCGGCCGGCCCGGCAAAGGGCCGGCCACACAGGTCCTCGGTATCGCCGGGTTGCTCGCCGATCACCATCACCCGCGCATCGGCCGGGCCCTGGCCAAACACCACCTGGGTGGCCGGCTCCCACAGCGGGCACTGCCGGCAGCCAGCGGCCTGGGCCCGCAGTGCCTCCAGGCTGTCGGCGCTGGAGGCAGACGGTGCCAGCGCCGGCCGCTGCGGAATCTTCCGCTGCGGTGCCTGCGCGGGCCGGTCGTGCATTTCCTGCACGCGATCGGCGGCGTCGCGCACCAGCCCGGGCAGCAGCTGTGCTTCCGGCAGGTGCCGCCAGTACCGCGCCGGCATCTCCTGCAGCATCATCCGGGTGTTCAACCGGGCCGGGTTGAAGATGCTGGCATAGTAGGTCTGCCACAGCGATTCGCGCGCATCCTCGGCCGGCGCATCTTCGCGGCGGGCGCCGGGCCCGAACGCCAGCGCCTGGCCATCCCAGTGCACGCTGCGGCCGGGGGTGAGGATGGCCCAGCGCATGCCAGCGAAGCGGCGCGCGAAGAACGGCGCGACCCGCTCGACGATGTTGTGGTCCGGCTCGAACCAGGCAATGAAGGCATCGGCCTGGCCGGGCACCTCGCGGAAGCGCACGAAGGCCTTCATCTTGTGGGTGTCGCGGCGCACCGCCTGGGCCAGGGCCATCGCCCGCAGCACGTCGGCATCGGCCGGATTGGACAGCACGCTGCGCTCGCCATGGGCGATGCGCCACAGCAGCCGGTACAGCAGGGCCAGGCGCTGCGGCTCGCGGTGGCACAGGCAGGTCGCCGCCAGCTCCAGGAAGTCGCGCGGTACGTTGGGCGCGCTGGCGTCGGCGGGCAGGGCGGCACTCTGCACGGAAGGCGCATCCAGCAGCGAGGCATCGCTGCCTTCCAGCCAGTCCAGCTGCGCCGGCGGCACGCCGCGCAGCAGGGCCTCGCGCGCGGCCTCGCGCCAGGCCTCCAGCGACCACGGCGGGTCCACCCGCAGTGACCAGCGCTGCGCGTCAGGCGGCGGGCGGTGCATCGAACAACGAGCCCTGGCGCGGTGGCGGGGCCAGCTGCGCGCGCAACGCCGCCGGATCATCCAGTGCCTTGCGCGGGTGGTGGTCGGCCAGCAGCACGAACGGCAGCAGCTTGCTCATCGGGGCCTTCAGCCGGGCCACGTCGGCCACCCGCAGGCGGCCATGCCGGCGCGCCATCAGCACCCGCTTCACGTTGCGCACGCCCAGCCCGGGCACGCGCAGCAGCAGTTCCTTCGGCGCGCGGTTCAGATCCACCGGGAAACGCTCGGGGTGGCGGATCGCCCAGGCCATCTTCGGGTCGATGTCCAGGTCCAGCATGCCGTCCTGGGTGGTGTCGGTGATCTCCTCCACGCCATAGCCGTAGAAACGCAGCAGCCAGTCGGCCTGGTACAGGCGGTGCTCGCGCTGCAGGGGTGGCGGCTGCAGGGGCAGCTGGCGGCTGGCATCGGGAATGGGGCTGAAGGCCGAGTAATAGACCCGGCGCATGCGGTAGTTGCCATACAGGGCATCGGCGCTGGCCAGGATCTGCTGGTCGTTGGCCCCGTCGGCGCCGACGATCATCTGCGTGCTCTGCCCGGCCGGGGCGAAGCGCGGCGGGCGAGGGCGCGCGCTGCGGGTGGCCGTCGGCGCGACCACGGCCGGCGCCTTGCGTGCCTCCTTGGCCTCCTCGATGCGCCAGCGCAGCTCGCCCATCGCACCACGGATCGACTGCACGGTCTTTTCTGGTGCCAGCGCGCTCAGGCCGGCTTCGGTTGGCAGCTCCACGTTGATCGACAGCCGGTCGGCGTAGCGACCGGCGCTGGCCAGCAGCTCGGGCGACGCCTCGGGAATGGTCTTGAGGTGGATGTAACCGGCGTAGCGGTGTTCCTCGCGCAGCTGCCGCGCCACTTCCACCATCTGTTCCATGGTGTAGTCGGCATTGCGGATGATGCCGCTGGAAAGGAACAGGCCCTCGATGTAGTTGCGCTTGTAGAAGTCCAAAGTCAGTGCGACCACTTCGTCCACGCTGAAGCGCGCCCGCGGCACGTTGCTGGACACGCGGTTCACGCAGTAGGCGCAGTCGTAGATGCAGAAGTTGGTCAGCAGGATCTTCAGCAGCGACACACAACGGCCATCGGGCGTGTAGCTGTGGCAGATGCCCATGCCTTCGGTGCTGCCGATGCCGCCGCTGGCACGCGAATCACGCTTGCCCGCGCCGCTGGAGGCGCAGGAGGCGTCGTACTTGGCGGCATCGGCCAGGATGGCCAGCTTGCGGATGGTTTCCATTGAGGAAACCTACGGACAGCGGGTCTCATTGGATGAGACGGCCCCTTAACCCTTCAGGATGCCGCCGGGCATGGCCCGGCGCTACCTTGGGGAACGTGCATGGCCCGGTGGCACCTGGGCAACAGGCATGGCCCGGTGATACCGGTAGCGCCGGGCCATGCCCGGCGCCCGGGCGGCTCAGAAGCCGTGGGTGATGCTGGCCTGGGTCGGCGAGGAGAAATCCGCGTACGGATCGTGCTCGCCGCTGCTGCCTTCGGACAGGCGGAACTTCAAGGCCAGGCCGTCGCGCGAGTCGGCGGCGCGCAGCGCTTCCTCCTGCTCGATCACCCCGTTCTTGGCCAGCCGGAACAGACACTGGTCGAAGCTCTCCATGCCTTCTTCCAGCGAGGCCTCCATCGCGGCCTTGATCTCGTGCACCTGGCCGCGGCGCAGCAGGTCGCGGATCATCGGCGTGTTGATCAGCACCTCGGTGGCCGGCAGGCGGCGGCCCTCCTTGTTCTTCACCAGGCGCTGGCTGATCACCGCACGCAGGTTCAGCGCCAGGTTCATCAGCACGTTCTTGTGCGCGCTTTCCGGGAAGAAGTTGAGGATGCGCTCGATGGTCTGGTCAGCGTTGTTGGAGTGCAGGGTGGCCAGGCACAGGTGGCCGGTCTCGGCGAAGGCGATGGCCGCCTCCATCGTTTCCGCATCCAGGATCTCGCCGATCAGGATCACGTCCGGCGCTTCGCGCATCGCGTTCTTCAGCGCGTTGTGGAAGGCATGGGTGTCCAGCCCGACCTCGCGCTGGTTGACGATCGACATCTTGTGCTTGTGCAGGTACTCGATCGGGTCCTCGATGGTGAGGATGTGCCCGGTGGTCGTACTGTTGCGGTGGTCGATCATCGACGCCAGCGAGGTGGACTTGCCCGAGCCGGTGGACCCCACCACCAGCACCAGGCCACGCGGGGTCATGATGACGTCCTTCAGCACCTGCGGCAGGTTGAGCTCTTCGATGCTCGGAATCCGGCTGCGGATGGCGCGGATGACCATGCCGACCTCGCCGCGCTGCTTGAACACGTTGACACGGAAGCGCCCGGCATCGGCCAGGGCGATGGCCATGTTGAGTTCCAGCTCGCGTTCGAACTGGGGCACCTGGCCCTCGTCCATCAGCGAATAGGCGATTTTCTTCACCATTCCCGGCGGCAGGCCGGTATTGCCCAGCGGGTACAGCTTGCCCTCGATCTTGATGTAGACCGGCGCACCGGTGGTCAAGAACATGTCCGAAGCGTTCTTTTCGGTCATCAGCTTCAGGAAGTAGCCGATATCCATTGCGAATTTTCCCCAACGAAACTGCCGACGCCCGTTGCAAGCACGGTGTCGGCTTGACGACAATGGCCGTGAACCGACAACCGGTACGGCCTCCCCAATGAAACGACTTAGCTTCGCACGAATGCGCCACAGCCTGTATGTGATGGCGTTTGCATTCGCACTCTCTGCCCCCGTCTGGGCGCAGGATGGCGCACAGGAACTGGCCCAGGCCCGGCAGGCGGTGGACAAGGCCACCCAGGCCGACGCCGACCAGTACGCCCCCGATCTGATCGGTCTGGCCCGCCAGGGCCTGGAGCAGGCCCAGCGTGCCGCCGGCGACCGCCGCGAGCGAAAGAACGCCCCGGCGCTGGCCCTGCGCGCTGCCGCCGATGCCGATCTGGCCCGTGCCCGCAGCGAGGAAGCCACCGCCACGGCCCAGCTGCAGCTGCGCCGCAACGAGGTCAACCAGCTGCAGCGCCAGCTGTCGACCGGGGAGGACCGCCGATGAAGCCGATCTCCGCCCTGGCCCTGGCCACCGCGCTGGCGCTGCCGGCCCTGGCCACCTCCGCCGACAACCCGATGGTCGGCCAGCTGACCCAGCGCCTGATGAACATCCAGGCCAATCCCGACACCGCCGAGCTGGCCGCGTTCGAACGCATGCAGGCCCAGCAGGCCATCACCACCCTGGACAAGGCCAAGCGCCGCGACCAGGAACTGGCCACCTACCTGGCCGAACGCCGGGTCGAGATCGCCGAGACCAGCGTGCGCGCCGCCCTGGCCGCCCGCGAGGTGGACCGCCTGGACCGCACCCGCAGCGACCTGCTGATCGAAGCCAGCCGCCGCGATGCTGCCCGTGCCCGCCAGGAAGCGGAACAGCTGCGCATGCAGGCGCAGATGCAGGCCGAGGAAGCCGAGCGCCTGCGCCAGGCGGCCGAAGCCGAGACCCTGGCCCGCCAGGACGCCGAGAACGCCCTGACCAGCGTGGCCGGCAAGCAGCAGCAGCGCCTCAGCTCGGCCCAGCAGAACGCGGCCAAGCTGGCCCGCGAGGAAGCCGAGCTGGTGTCCGGGCAGAAGCTGCCGGGGTCGAAGTTCGATGCCCGTGGCGAAGTCTTCACCCTGGGCGGCGACGCCTTCGGCGCCGGTGCGGCCAGCCTGTCCGGCGGTGCGAAGAACCAGGCCAAGGCGCTGGCCGAGTACCTGAACATCGGCAAGAAGGGCCGGGTCCGCATCGAGGCCTATGACAGCGCCAATGGCGTCGGCCAGAAGCGCGCCGAAGCGCTGCGCGATGCCCTGGTTTCGGCCGGTGTCGCCAGCAGCCGCATCCAGGTCAGCGGCAAGAAGGCAGCGTCCACCAAGGCCCGCTCGGCCGAGGTCATCGTCGCGCCGTAATTGCTTGAATCTGTTTGTTTTTCGTTGCGTTGAGTATTCAGCCTGAACCCCGCCCCGGCGGGGTTCGGTCTTTTTGTCGCGGGGGTCTTGTACCCGGCCCGGAGCAGGCGTAGGGTCAATCGTCCGGGACGCAATGCCGCGGACCGGACGATGGGAGGGCCGGGCCGATGAAAGCAGGGCGCGAACCGCAGCAGACCGACGTGCGCAGGCCAGTGCCGCAGGTCGTTGTGGGCACCCATGTGGCAATCGACCGGCGCTCCTCCATGAACAACGCCCCGTGCCTTGCGGCCGGGGCGTTCGTGTATCTGTCGAAGGAGGTCCATCATGTTTGAAGATCAGCCCCAGAGCGAGATCGACGCCCGTCGCGCGCGTGATCCGGAGTTCCGGGCACTCCATGACCAGCACCGCAAGTTGAACAAGAAGTGCATGGACGCGGAGCTGGGTGTACTCCCGATCGATGATGTCACCCTGGGTCGCATGAAGCGCGAGAAGCTGCTGGCCAAGCAACGCCTTCTGCGTATGTACGAAACACCGCTCGCAACGACGTCCCCCACGCACTGACGCTCCGGTCGCGCCGGGAACGGCGTGACCTGGCCAACGATGGCCCCGCGGTTGCCGGCAACGGCGGCCGCGCCAAGGCACCACAGGCGGTGGTGCCTTGGCCTGCAGGCACGGCCTGCAACCCTGCGCATACCTTCAGTCCACCGATGCGGGCGGTACTGGTCTCCTCGTCGATCCGGGGCCGTCCGCATCCCCTTGGGCGCCCAGCCGAGCATGGGCTCGGCTCTACAAAGGCTCAGCCGAGCATGGGCTCGGCTCTACAAAGGCTCAGCTGGTGGGTGCCGACCGTTGGTCGGCACGCTCCACTCCTGACTTTCACGACTATCCGGCGGATAATCATCTGTCCGGCCCTGCGTGGCGCGAACCGAAGTTTCCGAATGCCCATCCATTCCTCCGTCCTCGAACTCATCGGCCAGACCCCCATCGTCAAGGCCCAGCGCCTGGATACCGGCGTCTGCGAGCTTTACCTGAAGCTCGAAAGCGCCAACCCGGGCGGATCGATCAAGGACCGCATCGGTCTGTCGATGATCGAAGCAGCGGAACAGCGCGGCGACCTCAAGCCCGGCGCGACCCTGGTTGAAGGCACCGCCGGCAATACCGGCCTGGGCCTGGCGCTGGTGGCGCAGCAGAAGGGCTACAAGCTGATCCTTGTCGTCCCCGACAAGATGAGCCGCGAAAAGATCTTCAACCTGAAGGCGATGGGTGCCGAAGTGCGCCTGACCCGTTCGGACGTGGCCAAGGGCCACCCGGAGTACTACCAGGACCTGGCCAAGACCATCGCTGACCAGACCCCGGGCGCGTACTTCATCAACCAGTTCGGCAACCCGGACAACCCGGCCGCGCACGAATTCGGCACCGGTCCGGAAATCCTCGAACAGATGGGTGGCGATCTCGACGCCATCGTGTTCGGTTGCGGCAGCTCGGGCACCATGACCGGCCTGTCGCGCGCCTTCGCCAAGCTGTCGCCGAAGACCGAACTGGTGCTGGCCGATCCGGTCGGCTCGATCCTGGCCGAGTACATCAACGACGGCAACCTGAACGACAAGTCGGGCAGCTGGCTGGTGGAAGGCATCGGCGAGGACTTCCTGCCGTCGATCTCGGACTTCAGCCGCGTCAAGAAGGCTTATGCCATCACCGATGCTGAGAGCTTCCACACCGCCCGCGAGCTGCTGGGCAAGGAAGGCATCCTCGGTGGTTCGTCCACCGGCACGCTGCTGGCCGCCGGCCTGAAGTACTGCAGGGAACAGACCACGCCGAAGAAGGTGCTGGTGCTGGTGCCCGACACCGGCAACAAGTATCTGTCCAAGATGTACAACGACTACTGGATGCTGGACAACGGTTTCCTGGAACGCCCGCAGCACGGCGACCTGCGCGACCTGATCCTGCGCCCGTACGGCCAGCGCGACACCGTCGTGATCGGCCCGAACGACCTGCTGACCACCGCCTACCAGCGCATGAAGCTGTACGACGTGTCGCAGCTGCCGGTGATGGACGGCGACCAGCTGGTCGGCATCGTCGATGAAAGCGACGTGCTGCTGCATGTCTACGGCGATGAAGCGCGCTTCCGCGACCCGGTGGCCACGGCCATGGTCAGCAAGCTGGACCGCCTGGACGTGAAATCGCCGATCGAGGCGCTGCTGCCGGTGTTCGACCGCGGCCAGGTGGCCATCGTCATGGACGGCGGCACCTTCCTCGGCCTGATCACCCGCATCGACCTGCTGAACTATCTGCGCCGCCGCGTGCAGTAAACCGCAGATCGCTGCCGATCCCTGCTGAATTCCGGTTTATCCGCGTCAAAGCTTGTTAAGGCGGCGCTGATAGACTCCCGATCCTTTGACGGCGCCGTACGTCGGCGCCATTCAGGAAACGACATGTCCAACCCTTCTTCGCCCGACCGCGCGCTGGCCCTGGCCACGCTGGCCATCCATGGCGGCCAGTCGCCCGACCCGAGCACCGGCGCGGTGATGCCGCCGATCTACGCCACCTCGACCTACGCCCAGTCCAGCCCGGGTGAACACCAGGGCTTCGAGTACTCGCGTACGCACAACCCGACCCGCTTCGCCTACGAGCGCTGCGTTGCGTCGCTGGAAGGTGGCACGCGTGGTTTCGCCTTCGCCTCGGGCATGGCCGCCAGCTCCACCGTGGTCGAACTGCTGGACGCCGGCAGCCACGTGGTGGCGATGGACGACATCTACGGCGGCAGCTTCCGCCTGTTCGAACGCGTGCGCCGCCGCACCGCCGCGCTGGATTTCAGCTTCGTCGACCTGACCGACCTGGCGGCCTTCGAAGCGGCGATCACGCCGAAGACGAAGATGGTCTGGATCGAGACCCCGACCAACCCGATGCTGAAGATCGTGGACATCGCCGCGGTCGCCGCCATCGCCAAGCGCCATGGCCTGATCGTGGTGGTCGACAACACCTTCGCCTCGCCGATGCTGCAGCGTCCGCTGGAGCTGGGCGCCGACCTGGTGCTGCACTCGGCCACCAAGTACCTCAACGGCCACTCGGACATGGTCGGTGGCATGGTCGTGGCCGGCGACAATGCCGAGCTGGCCGAGCAGATGGCCTTCCTGCAGAACTCGGTGGGTGGCGTGCAGGGTCCGTTCGACAGCTTCCTGGCCCTGCGTGGCCTGAAGACCCTGCCGCTGCGCATGAAGGCGCACTGCGCCAATGCGCTGGCGCTGGCCCAGTGGCTGGAAAAGCACCCGGCCGTGGACAAGGTGATCTACCCGGGCCTGCCCTCGCACCCGCAGCATGAACTGGCCGGCAAGCAGATGTCCGGCTACGGCGGCATCGTCTCGATCGTGCTGAAGGGCGGTTTCGACGCGGCCAAGCGCTTCTGCGAGAAGACCGAACTGTTCACCCTGGCCGAGTCGCTGGGTGGCGTGGAAAGCCTGGTCAACCACCCGGCGGTGATGACCCATGCCTCGATCCCGGTGGCACGCCGCGAGCAGCTGGGCATCAGCGATGCACTGGTGCGCCTGAGCGTGGGCGTGGAAGACCTGGGTGACCTGCAGGTGGACCTGGAGAACGCACTGGCGATGTAAGCGCCCGCCTGCGGGCGTGGCTTGATGGAGACTGCAGCCTGGAGCAGAAGATGAACGCACCCGAGCGTGGGTACAGAGACACCAGTGCACCTGGCATGCCGGCAGGCATACAGGATTGGCGCGTTCAACGGATCTCCACCGATGCCGGCGACCTGTGGTTTCCAATGGAAGACCAGGTGATGCGCGAGCATGCCCGCAACAGCGGGCACTGGGACGCCGAGGTCGGCAAGGTGCTGCTGGACGCAGCAAGCAACCGCGCCGAGGGTGTGTTCATCGATGTCGGCGCAAACGTGGGCTACTTCTCCTGCCTGCTGTCGCAGCGCTATCCGGCCCTGCGCACGCTGGCATTCGAACCGCAGCCGAAGATGAGCGATCTGCTTCGGCTCAATGTCTGGCCGCACGGTGACCGGGTCCGCGTGCACGCCTGCGCGCTGGGTGAGGCACGCGGTGTCATCGGGCTGCGCAGCTCGCCCAACAACCTGGGCGATACCCGTGGCGTGGAAGACGATGCCGTGGACATGCTGGTGCCCTGCATCAGCCTGGATGCCCTGTATCCGGAACTGCAGGCCGACGTCGTCAAGATCGACGTGCAGGGGTACGAGCTGCAGGTGCTGCGTGGCATGGCCGGCGTGATCGCGCGATCACCTGGCATACGCATCGTCGCGGAATTCAGCCCGGCGCTGCTGCGTGCCGAGCACATCGACCCCCTGCAGGCGCTGGATGCCTATCGGGCGTTCGGCCTGCGCCTGCTGGTGATAGGCGATGGCTCCCTGCAGGAACTGAACAACGGTGAGATCCTTCGCCACTGCGCCACTGCCGGCCCGTCGGGCCAGGTAGATCTGCTGCTTTCCCGCGACTGAAAGATGTTGCGTGGCAACGGCCACTAGAACGAACAAGGAATTCATGACAATGCAGAAGGCAGTAATCGTCACGGGCGGCGCAGGTTTCATCGGGTGTGCGCTCTCCGCGCAGCTCAAGGCGTTTGGTCTTCCCATCGTGGCGGTGGACAACCTGCATCCCCAGATCCACGCGGAATCGCGCCGGCCTGATGCACTGGACGCGGACGTGGAGTTGATCGTCGGCGACGTCACCGAGGCCGCGACCTGGGAAAAGGTGCTCGACCGCTGGCACCCGTCCATCGTGGTGCACCTTGCTGCCGAGACCGGCACGGGGCAGTCGCTGACCGAGGCGTCGCGCCACGCGCACGTCAACGTCGTGGGAACCACGGCGATGATCGATGCGTTCTCGGCCCGCAACCTGGTGCCTGACCATGTGCTGCTGGCCTCCAGCCGCGCGGTGTATGGCGAGGGTGCATGGCTGGATGCCGATGGCACGACGTTCTATCCGCCACCGCGTTCGCATGCCGTCCTGGCGCGGGCGGAGTGGGACGCGGCGTCCCCTTCGGCCACGGGTCCGGCGCAGCCGCTGCCGCATCGCGCAGACGCCGTGTTCCCGGCCCCGACCAGCGTGTACGGCGGCACCAAGCTGGCGCAGGAGCACATCCTCGCCGCGTGGTGTGGTGCGATGCAGGTCCCGCTGTCGGTCTTCCGCCTGCAGAACGTGTACGGCCCGGGCCAGTCGCCCTTCAACGCCTACACCGGCATCATCACGCTGTTCCACCGGCTGGCACGCAAGGGCCAGGCGCTGGACATCTACGAAGACGGCTTGATCGGGCGTGATTTCGTCTACATCGATGACGTGGTGGCAGCCCTGGTGGCAGGCCTGCGCAGCCCGCCGTCGGGCGTGCGCACCCTCGACGTCGGCAGTGGCGTGGTCACCACCATCGCCGATGCTGCCCGTGCGATCGCCGCCATGCACGACGCTCCGGCACCCGTGGTCTGCGGCAAGTTCCGCGACGGCGACGTGCGCTGGGCCGTTGCCGATGCATCGCCGCTGGCGGCGTCGCTGGGCGTGCGTGCGCAGGTTTCCTTCGATGAAGGTGCGCGCCGTGTCGGCCAGTGGCTGATCGAGCGGGGGTACGCATGAGCCAGTCGTCGTCCATGGATGAGCCCTGCGCTGTCGTCACGCTGGCGGCAATCACGGGGTCGCCGCGGGACTGGCTCGATTCGGTACGCTCGCTGGAGAACGTGCAGGGCAGCAACGGCTGCTTCATCGCCGCCTGGGACAACGTGACCGCCGAGCAGTGCTTCAAGGGTGCCAAGGCACAGCTGCTGTCGGCGTGGACGCTGTCGGCGGCCCTGTCCAGCGTGCTCGAACAGCGCCCCGGCCTTGAGGCGGTGCTCGTGGCCGGCTCACCCGTCGCCGTGCCGCCGGCGGTGCTGCAGCGGGCGCTGGCCTGGATGCGCGACGACCCGCGCATTGCATCGGTATCGTTCCTGTCCAATGCCGCCGGCATGCTGAGTTTCCCCTACCGCAATTCGCCCACGCCCTATGGCATCGGTGGCATGGATGAGGTGGGCGTGTGTGCGCGCCTCCGGCAGACCCTGCCGGACAGCGGGCCGGTGTCGCTGCAGGTTCCGGTGGGACCGGCCGTACTGGTGAACGCGTCCGTGCTGCGCGCGCTGGGCGGGCTGGACGACCAGCGCGACAATCTGGTGTCGCTGTCGCTGGCCGAGTTCGGCCTGCGCAGCGCACGCCGCGGCTTCCGCCACGTGCTCGACGCCGGCACCTACGTCACCGCGCAGTGGACGGCGACGGGTGCTCCGGTGGAAGCCACCGAAGATGCGGGATCGCGCGCATCGCTGCATGCGGCCGATGCCAGTTTCCCGGCCCTGCATGACCAGCTGCGTGCATCGGAAAAATCGCCGCTGGCCATTGCCCTGGATGTTGCCAGGTCGAAGGTGCAGGGGCTGCGGGTCCTGATCGATGGCTCCTGCCTGGGGCCGATGGAAATGGGCACCCAGGTGCAGACCCTGGCGCTGGTGCGCGCGCTGCTGCGCCGCGAGGATGTCAGCCGGGTGATCCTGGCCGTGCCGCACGGTCACCTGCCGGTGTATGCCGCCGACCTGATGCTGCAGCCCAAGGTGACCCTGTGCAATGCGGCGGACCTGCGCTTCGAGGGCGCCGACGAAGTGGATATCCTGCATCGTCCTTTCCAGCCCGACAGCCTGATTCCCTGGGATCGCTGGCGCCAGCTGGCCAAGCGCACGGTGGTGACCCTGCAGGATCTGATCGCCTACCGGATCGGCAGCTACCACGACAGCGGCGAGCGCTGGCTGCAGTACCGCAGCAACATCGAGACGGCCGCGCGCAACGCCGATGCGATCGTGGCCATTTCGGCAGACACCCGCGATTCCGTGGTCGAGGAGCGGCTGCCGATCGACCTCCAGCGCGTCCACATTGCCAAGAATGGCGGCGACCACCTCGCCGATACCGATGTGGAGCAGATTCCGGCCGAGCTGGTCGCCCGTGGCATGGCTGCGATGCCGTTCCTGCTGGTACTCGGCGCGAGCTATTCGCACAAGAACCGTGACCTGGCCATCCGGACCTGGAACACCCTGCGCGAGCGTGGCCATGCCGTCGGGCTGGTGCTGGCGGGTGCCGTGGTGGCCAAGGGCTCGTCCCGGCAGGAAGAGGCCCTGGCACGGCGGGCATCCGACGAGGACGCGCTGCTGGTGCTGCCCGATGTCAGCAGCGCCGCGCGCAACTGGCTGCTGCGCCATGCGGCCATCGTGCTGTATCCAACCTCCGCCGAGGGATTCGGCCTGGTGCCCTTCGAAGCGGCAGCCATGGGCACGCCCACCGCGCACGTCAACTTCGGGCCGCTCCGCGAGCTGATCGATTCGCCTGACCTGCCGCGTGACTGGGACCCGGCGCACATGGCCGACTACTGCCAGCAGCTGCTGGCGGACCCGCAGCAGGGCGCGCGCAACATCCGCCACATCCTTGCAAGTGGTGCCCCATTGACCTGGGACGCAACGGCCACTGACCTCGTCCACGCCTACCGCCAGATCCTGGCTGGCGCACCGCGCCACTAATGGAATATTGAACGCATGAATACCACTGACCTGGATGGAATTTCCCTGGAGCAGGCGCTGATCGACTTCGAAGTCGCCAACGCCCGCGTGATGGACCTGACGTCGCGCCTGACGTCGATGAGCCGTGAGCTGATCAGCGCACGTTCCGAACTGGAGCGCATCAAGGTCGAGCAGGCCGCGCAGCGGGTCGTGCCGGTGGTGCCGCCTGCCCTGGTTGCCGAGCATGCCGAGCTGAAGGAGCGGTTCGAGCGCGTGCGTTCGTCGCGCGCGGTGCAGATTGCAGCGATCTTCAGCGGCAAGCTGCGGCGGTTCCTCTGATGACCCGGCCACGCATCCTGCATTGCATCACCGTCTACAACGGACGGGCCTTCGTGCCAGCCGCCATCGAAAGTGCGATCCGTATGGACCAGACGCACGCGCAGATCGATGTGCTGGTGCTGGACGATGCCAGCCCGGAGCCGGGCTGGAGCGAGGAGCTGGCTGCGTTCTGCCGCGAGCGCGACGTCATGTATTACCGGACGCCGCGCAACCTCGGCATTCCGCGCAACGTGAGCCTGGGCATGCTGACTGCGGTCAAGCGCGGCTACGACTACGTGGTGATCAGCAATTCGGACGTGCTGTACCCGCGCGACCTGATGGGGCAGATGCTGGAGGTTTCCCGGCAGCCCGGTGTGGGTTCGGTCACCGCCTGGTCCAACAACGTTTCGATCTATTCGCTGCCCAATGAAGATCCCAACCGCTTCCTGCATGACCAGAGCGTGGTTGACTGGGTGCATGCCGGCCTGGCGGGGCATTTCGGCGATGCCGCCATGGATATTCCGGCGGGCATCTCGTTCTGCATCCTGATTTCCACCGATGTCGTGCGCGAGGTCGGCATCATGGACCCGTGTTTCGGCCGCGGTTACTGCGAGGAGACGGACTGGAGCCTGCGCAGCCTCGCCGCCGGTTACCGCATCGTGCTGGCGCCGGGCACCTACGTGTTCCACCACGGCCGCGGTTCGAACCTGGATGCCGGCATCGTGTCGCTCAATGCAACCACGGTGCCTGCCAACGAGGCGATCATCGATCTGCGCTACCCGTTGTTCCGCCGGCAGGTGGATGCGTTCGTGCAGTCCGGCGTGCTGGCCCGGGCGCATGAGGATGCGATCCGCAAGCTGGTGGTCAGTGCAGGCCAGCAGTTCGGTTATGGCATCGATGTGGGCTGGGTGGCGCGCGACCGCACGGATGAGAGCCAGGTCATCGTCCAGTTCTCACCCGACGCGGCACAGGGCGACGTGGTGGCATCGTTCCGTGGTTTCCGCCTGCCCATGAAGCTGGCATCCGGCGACCTGGGCGCGCAGGTCCGCGCCGTGTTCGGCACCGAGCCGTCGGTGTTGAACCTGTTCGATCGCGGCGGCGTGGCAGAGTCGCTGTCGGCCGAATTTGCTTCGGTGGCGCGTCCCGGCTTCGGCAACTATCCGGCAACGATCTGACGCTGCCGGACGGCCGCCGCGGCTCAGTGCCCTTCGGTGCTGGGCCGCGCGGGGGGCCGCACGCGTTGGCTGGCGCGTGCGGACCAGATCATCGAGGGCTTCTCGACGGTCAGGAACAGGATCAGCGAGAGCAGCAGGATGACGGCGGTTCCGCCGGTCATGAATTTCGCCAGATGCCACCAGGGACGCGTCTCCGCCGCGATCCAGTAATGGTTGTTCATGGTGTACAGCAGCGGCATGTGGATCAGGTAGATCGAATAGCCGAGCACGCCGAACAGGGCCAGGCCCGGAATGCTGGAGAAGCTGCGCTTGAACATGCTGCTGCCGAGTGAAAGGCCCAGGATGATGAGGCCATAGGCGACAGCAAACGGCATCGATTCAAGGTAGTAGAACAGCCGCGCAGGCCGATCGTCCGTGCGGAAGTAGGCCGTGGGATCCTGGAAGCCGTAGGCCAGCGACAGGCCGCCGAGCTTGAACATGAAGGCAAGCAGCAGCACGGCGCCCAGCAGCGCATAGAGCAGGCCGGCGGTCTCGCTCAGCAGGGGGTGCGTGCGCGGCTTCAGCAGCAGCGCACTGATGCCGATGCCGATCGCGAAGTGCGGCAGATAGCCCAGGATCTGGTGGCTGAGGAAGAAGCGGATGCCTTCCTGTGACCAGCTGAAGCCAAAGGTATGCCGCTGCAGGAAATCAACGAAGCCATCGAGATGGTAGCGGCACAGGTAGAGCCACGCGCCGCTGAGCAGGAAGGCGACGACGATGCCCTGCCACCAGCGCCCGCGGTAGAAGGCACGGACCACCAGCGGCAGCACGAGATAGAAGAGCATCTCGATGGTCAGTGTCCAGAACGGCGTTCCCACGGTGTAAGCGCCGAAGGAAAACGGGAACAGCGATTGGCCGAACGTCACGTGGCAGATGAAGATGACCGCGCCGGCAGCGCTCCAGACCTTTTCCTGGGGAATGAATGCCGGGGTGTAGAACAGGACCACCAGGAACAGCACCAGCCAATAGGGTGGGCCGATCCGCAGCACGCGTGCCTTGAGGTAGGGCAGGTAGTCCGGTGCCGGCTTGCCACTGGCATCGGCGCGCAGGAACCGGGTGGAGAGCAGGACACCGCTGAGGACGAAGAACAGGTCCACGCCCGAGGACATCATCACGATGATGCGTGACAGCTCCACGCCGGCGATGCTGGCCGATGGCGACCAGGAAAAGCCCCAGGCATGGCGCACGAGGACGAAGAGCACGGCGATCCCGCGTACCGCGTCGAGAAAGGGAATGTTCTTGTCCGGATTCGGCAGCAGCTTTTCAGCAAGGGCCATGAACCAGGTCTATCCGTGGAAGGGGAAGGGGCGCTGACATGCCGGCAGCGCCTGAAACCTACCACACCGGGTGATGCCCCCTGGGAAGCCTTCTTCACAGGACCAGGGCGATCGATGCCAGCGGGCCACCGCTGGCATCCCGCCTCAGTGCCTCAGCGCCCGCGTGCGCCGCGGTACAGCCGGGCCAGTCCGCGTGCCAGCCTGGACATGCCGGGCACGCGCAACGCGCGGTCGATCAGGTGCCCCAGGCGGACGCCGGCGCGCTGGCCGGACGTGCGCAGCGAGGGCGGCGGCAACGTCGCCGCCAGTCCGTCCAGGCGGCGCAGGGTCGTTGCGATCTGCTGCGCATCGACCCGACGCATGGCCTCGTCCAGGGTGTCATAGACCTCCAGCGCCGAACGCCGCCACCCGTCTGCTTCGCCTTCGCGCCGTTCCTCGCTCCAGGCCGGGATGCCGGTGCCGAGGCGAGCGACCAGTTCGCCGGTGGTGTCATAGCGGTGGATGTTGGCTGACGTGGCAATCTGCCCGGCCAGTTCGCGGTTCAGCCCGGTATCGCGCACGAACACAGGGCGGTGGTGCGCCAGTGCATGCAGGACGGGGAAACCGAAGCCCTCATAGTGGCTCGGGAACACCACCAGCTCGGCATCGCGATAGAACGCACGGAACGTCTCGTCGTCGATGTGACCGGCCTGGAATGCCTCGATGTCCTTCGAACGCTCGCCTTCCTGCGGGTAGCCGATGGCGATGATCCTGCGGCCCGGCAGTGCACTGGCCAGCGCGTCCGCCGTTTCCTTCACGAACTTGTGGGCGTAGTGGTTGCCGATCACCAGGACATGGCTTCCGGCGGCCGCTGCCGGGTCGTACGCGGCATAGTCCGCCGGATCCAGCGAGTGCCGCGACACGCTCTGCATCACGTGCGGGCCGATGGCGTAGCGCTGGCGGATGCGGTCCAGGGTGAAAGCGGAATTGGTGAACAGCACGCTCATGTTCTCCAGCGCGAAGCGCCAGATGTCCTCGTCCATGTCCAGCGCCAGGTAGCCGCAGTCGCTGGAGATGGTGTCGAGCATGAAAATGCCCACCACCGGCGCGGTGCTGAACAGCCGGGTGAGCACGTCCACCTGGTAGGGCTGGCCGATGCGCACGACGGCTGCCGCCTGCCCGTTGCTCTGGCCGGGCTCAAGGCGGGTCAGGCCTGTCAGGCGCGGCATGCCGTGGAAGTCCCAGGCCTGCCGGCTCATGATCACGCCGATGCGCACGTCGTCGGGCCAGGAGCGCAGTGCCGCGGCGACCAGCTTCACCCCCGACTCGAACGTGCCGTTGTGGAAGGCGCCGAACGAGGAGAAATCGAACGCGATCATCCGCGGCGCATCGGCCGGTTCAAGCGCTTCCAGCAGCGTCTCGGCACGGTACTCGGGCGAGTGGTAGTAGCGTTCGACCAGCTTCGGGTATTCCGGATAGCGCGCGCGCAGCAACGCCCCGTTGTGTGCGTCGCGCTCGCTGCGCTGCTGCTGGGTGGTGGCGAAGGACTGCTCGCCCTGGTGCCATACGAAGGCATGGTTGGCCAGCACCGCACGATAACCCGCGCGGTTGGCGCGCATGATCAGGTCGTTTTCTTCGTTGTAGCCCTTGCCATATGCGGTGTCGAACACGCCGAACTCGGCCAGCAGCGTGCCACGGATCCAGAGCGCGAAACCGATGGCGGTCGGCGCCAGGGTGCAGCGTGGCAGCCTTCGTGCCAGCGGCGCGAAGCGGGCAAAGGCTTCGGCGGCGCTGACATCCTGGTGCTCCAGCGAGTGGGGCAGGCTGGCCAGGGTGGCGTTGTTGCTACGGGGGCAGACGAAACCGAACATGGGATCGAGGCCGGCGACGGCCAGCATTTCGCTGATCGCACCGGGCATCACTTCGGTATCCGAATTGAGCAGCAGCACGTCGGCACCCTCTGCGATCGCGCGGGCGAACGCGCGGTTGCAGGTGCCGATGAAGCCCAGGTTGTCCTCGTTGGCGATGCCCTGCAGCGGTACGCCCTCCAGGCCGGCCTGCAGTGCATCATCCAGGGCCCGCGCCAGGCCGTCGTGGCCAGGGCTGTCGTTGTAGAACCAGACCGAGGCGCGTGCGGCAGCCAGCTCGCTGGCGACGTTGCGCAGCCCGCGCATCAGCGGGGCGACGAGCTGTTCGTTGCGATAGAAGGGAACCACCACGTGCAGCGGCGGGCGGACCTGTGATTCTTCTGGGGTGGCGTGCATTGCCTGGCGGCGTACCGCTTCCACCTTCGGCGCATCCGGCAGCATCTCCGGCAGGTACTGCGGCTTCTCGAGCAGCAGGGCCACCACGTCTTCCAGGATGTTGATCGGCCGCATGTCCTGCAGGGGCAGGTCGTCCACGCGTTCTTCCGGTACCAGGAACAGCGCGCACTCGGCATTGCTGCCGAAGAAGTTGTCCGGGCAGCGGTTGATGTTGTCCGGGTTGTACGCCGGATAGATCGCACCGAACGCGCGATAGCCCAGCTGTTCGGACGCGGCCAGCGTCGATGCGGCGCCACTGACCGAATTGCATTCAGCGAACACCACCGGCCGGCAGCGCTGCAGCGTGTCCCGTGCGCCATGGATCACGTCGGCTTCCATGCCCTCGACGTCGATCTTGATCAGGTCCAGGCGCGGCAGTTCCAGCATGTCCAGGGTGATCAACGCGACTTCGTAACCCTCGTGATGGTCGACCAGGGCCAGACTTCCCAGGTTCTGGCTGCCTTCCTCCGGATCCAGCAGGCGGATGCTGCCTGGCTGGCTGGAGACACCCACGTTGCGGGCCTCGATGATCGTCTCCAGCGCATTGCGCTGGATGTTGCGGCCAAGTACCGCGAAGGTGTCGCGGCGCGGCTCGAAGGCCAGCACGCGCCCCAGCGGGCCGGTGGCACGGGCCAGTGCGATGGCATGGGTGCCGATGAACGAGCCGACGTCGGCCACGATACCACCGGAGGGGACGAAGCGGCGCAGCAGGTCCAGCTCGGTCTCGGCCCATTCGCCATACCAGCGGAGCGAATCGGCGACGACGGAGTCGCCCGGAAGGATTTCGAAGACGCCATGGCGCCCGTTGATCGTGGTCATGTGGTGTGCGACGTGCGGAACGAGACATCCAGCGGTTCGGCGCCGGAGATGCCATGGACGAGTTGGGAGTTGAGAGCCGTCAGGACGATCACATCGTGCAGCCAGTGATGCTGCACGTGATCATCGCCGGGGCCTTCGGCAAGGGCTACATCCAGGCTGTATTCGCCACGTACCAGGCGCGGCAGGCGCATCTGGAAGGTGACCGTGAACGCGCTGCCGGCATCGACCGAAATCGCTTCTTCGCGCAGGTAGCTGTCCGAACTTTCGGCAACGACGAACTGGCCCTTGCGGTCCTTCAGCATGAAGCCGACCGCCGGGTAGGCCAGGGCCTTGCCGGCACGCGCGGAAATGCACAGGCGAACGTCATCGCCGGAGGTGAACTCGGTGAGCGCGTTGCCATCCACATCGGTGAACACCACGTCCTCGATGGTCGCGCCGCCGGCGCCGAATCCCTCGGCATCCGGACGGAAGCTGCCCGCGTGGAAATGCGTGGACTGCACGTTGCTGGCCTGGTAGTTGCCGGCCCGGGCCGCCTGCGGCGCGGACACTTCGGGGGCGTCCATGCGGTCGGCATACAGGTCGCGCAGGTAGATGGCCGAGATCTCGCGCGCACTGCCCACATCGCACAGGTAATGCCCTTCCTGGCGGCGCAGCAGCACGGCGGACGCGCACAGCGCGTTGACCGCGCCCATGTCATGGCTGACGAACAGCAGGGTGCCGCCCTGGCGCTGGAAGCCGGCCAGGAAGCGCATGCACTTCTGCTGGAAGTAGGCATCACCCACGCTCAACGCCTCATCGATGATGAGGATGTCCGCATCCACGTGCGCGATCACCGCAAACGCCAGGCGGACATACATGCCGCTGGAGTAGGTCTTCACCGGCTGTTCGATGAAGGCGCCGATATCGGCAAATGCCGCGATGGCATCGAAGCGCTTGGACACCGTCTCGCGATCGACGCCATACAGCGAAGCTGCCAGGTAGACGTTCTCGCGGCCGGAAAATTCCGGATTGAAGCCGGCGCCGAGCTCCAGCAGCGCGGCGACCCGGCCGTTGACCGTGATCTCGCCCTCGGTCGGGGTGAGGGTGCCGCAGATCATCTGCAGCAAGGTGGATTTGCCGGCACCGTTGCGGCCGATGATGCCGACGGTCTCGCCGCGGCGGATCGTGAAGCCGACTTCGCGCAGTGCCCAGAATTCGCGGTAGTACTGCCGGCGGCCACGCCAGAGCATCTGCATCAGGCGATGCGCCGGCTTTTCGTAGATGTTGAAACACTTGCCCAGGTCGCGCACCTGGATCGCGATGTCAGAGCACATCGGCAAACCCCCTGCGCGTGCGCTGGAAGAAGGCGAAGCCAGCGACGAACACCAGTGCCGACACCAGCAGGCAGATGGGGTACAGCACCGGGTCCAGGCCCTTGCCCCAGACCAGGACATCACGCATCTGCGCGACGATCGGCGCCAGCGGGTTGATGTTGAGGAACGGGCGCAGCGAGGCCGGGATCGCGTCGATCGGATAGAAGATGGGGGTCAGGAACATCACCGCCGTGGTGATGATGGCCGTGATCTGTGCGGTGTCGCGCAGGAACACGCCCAGTGCCGACAGCAGCCAGGCCACGCCGGTCATGAACAGCACCATCGGCAGCATGACCACCGGGGCGAGCAGGGCGGTCACCGGCGGCAGGCCGGTCGAGACCAGGTAGAACAGCAGCCACACCACCAGGTTCACCGCCAGGCTGAACATGGCGGTGAGCACGCTCACCCAGGGCAGCACTTCGAGCGGGAAGACCACCTTCTTCACGTAGTTCGCGTTGCCCACGATGAGGGTGGGCGCGCGGTTGAACACTTCGGAGAACAGGTTGAACACCAGCAGGCCACTGAACAGGACCAGGGCGAACTCGGTGCGCGAGCCGCTGCCGCCGGGCCAGCGTGCCTTGAACACCTCGCTGAAAACGAAGGTGTAGATGGCCAGCATGAAGATCGGCTGGACCAGGGCCCAGGCAAGGCCCAGCAGCGACCCCCGGTAACGGGCGGCAATCTCGCGGGCGGCGAGGGCCAAGACCAGCCCGCGGTTATGGCGCAGGCTGCGCAGGAGGTGCAGCGGGGAGCTGGGATAGGCTTCCATTCATCGGTGACAAAGGGATCGACCCCCTAGTTTACTGTGCGCCCGAGGGGGCCGCAGCGTGAACGTTCAGGTTCAGCTGCCCTTGCTGCGCGCGAACGTGAAGTGCTTGTGCCCCAGGTAGGCGGTGACGATCGGGACGGCGACGCCGACCAGATGGGCGCTGAGCGGGATGTCCAGCGGCCATTCCAGCGCCGGCAGCAGCCAGCGCTTGAGGAGGACGCTGATGGCCAGCGTCTGCAGCAGGCTGATGACGTTGATGCCGACAAACCACGCCACCTGCTGGCCGATCGGACGGTCCGAGCCCTTGAAGACCAGCACGCGGTTGAGGATGAAGGCCGTCAGCATGCCCAGCCCGTAGGCCAGGCACACGGCAACCTCGAACGGTACGGCGAGGCTGAACAGGATGCGGCTGCCCACGTTGACCGCCGCCGCGGTGCCGCCACAGATGACGAACAGCAGGAACTGGCGGCTCATGCGAGCGCCTCCCCACTGCGATCGGTTGATCGGACCACCGCGACGGTCAGCAGCATCAGGGTCAGCACCAGCGCGAGGAACAGCGCAGGGCCCCGGCGCTCCTCGGCCCACATCCGCAGTGCGGTGAGCGCGCCGACCGGTGTGGGAGGCGTCACGGCGATCCAGCCATGGGGGTCGTTGTCGACGATGCGCAGGCGGTACTCATCCGCCGGCAGCGTGAGGACATGCCCCTGCCAGCGCTCGCCGGCCACGCCGCGCTTCACCAGTTCGATGGTGTGCTGCTTGCCGACCAGCGTGGCAGACACCAGCGGCGGGCCGTAGCCGCCCTGGAAATAGACCACGCGGCCACCCTCGAAGGCGACCGGCTCGCTGCTGCACTCGGTGGTATTGGCATCGCCGGACGCCGGCTCATAGGTGCCCAGCGCCTGCGGCCTGTTGCCCAGGGTGAAGTAGGCACCCGGGTGGCTGATGCCAGTGCATGCCGTGGGGCTGAACGCCAGCGGACGCCGGATCTCCGCGGGCATCATCGAGGCGCCCTCGGTGCTGTCGAGCAGCCGCGCCTGGCGATCGGCATCCGGGTAGGGCAGCAGGCCGGGCGCATTCCGGAGGGCGTCGACATTGCCGTCGGCAAGGTACGCGGCCAGGATGCGTTCCTGGTCCGAACCGATCACCGCGCGGTGCGCCATGCTGGCCTGGGATGCCATGAAGATGGGGTACGACGACAGCGCCAGCCAGCCGATGAAGACGGCAGGCACGGTGGCCTTTGCCCACTGCGGGAGCGCGCGCCCATGCCGGAAGGCCGCATGGAGGACGAGCCACAGGTTGTTGATGACGCCGATGGCCAGCAGGTCGGTGTAGCGCGAGGTCACCCCGTTGTGGACCTCGACGCCGCGCGAGTAGGCCATCGCGACCGCCTGGACCAGGACCCAGCCGGCGATGGCGAAGGCAAAGCGCTCGCCACGGGTTGCAGGTTGGCGTGACAGCAGGCGCTTCAGCAACACGACCGTGAGCGTGATCGTCGGTGCCCACAGCACCAGGACACTGGCCCAGTTTGGACGCATCGGCCAGCTCAGGGTCTGCTTCAGCGCTTCGATGAACTGCGCCATGGACTGTGCGTGGAACGCCGCGCCATGGGGTGCCGCCGGCATGGCCAGCAGGCCCGCGCCGGCAATGGCCATCATCAGCGCCACGCCCAGCCAACCGGTGCGCGTGTTGATGTCGCGGCCCAGCAGGCGGTAGATCAGCAGCCCCGCTGCGGCGGCTGCCGCAAGCACGCCGGTGGCCATCGTGAACAGCGCCAGGACGGCACAGGCCACCATGGCCAGCAGGCGTCGGCGGTCAAGCACGTCGGCCGATGCCAGCCAGACCGTCACCACCGAAAGCAGCGCCAGGATGAAGAACTGGTTCTGGAAGCCGGCGATCAGGTTTTCCCATCCAAACGGCGCGGCCGTGAGTGCGAACACGCCCAGCACGAGGAAGGGGCGTGCCGTTGCCGGCAGCGTGCGCATGCCAACGAATGCCATCGCGCCCAAGGCTGCCGCATGCGGGAGGATGTTGAACAGCATCTCCACCTTGGCATCGAACTGGTTGCCGTTGGCGGAGAACAGGCCCAGCGAGATCAGGCGCGTGAAAAGGATACGGTGCTCGTTGTGGGCCGCGAAGAAGTGGCCCAGCCCGAGTTCGCCCCGCAGGTAGGGCAGCAGCAGGTTGTCGAACTCGGCATCCCACTGGTCCCAGAACGGGCTGCTGCTGCCGAAGCGGAGCACGAGGTAGGCGCGCACGGCCATCATCGGCACCAGCAGGATCGCCAGCAGGAACGCCGGGTGCTGCGGATGGAACCACTGCGACAAGCGGGCGCGCACGGCGCCTGGCCTCGGATTCATCAGCGCAGTGCCTCGTCCACCAGTGCCTGGGCGGTGTTGATGCTCTCGTTGATCGAGCGGTCTTCCGGGTAGTAGTAGGCGGTGTCGGCCATGAAGAAGCCCTGCACCGGCGTGCGCATCGACGGCAGCATGTCCTGGAAGCCCGGCGGGCAGATCGTCTGCGCGAACTCATAGCGATGGCAGTGCGACGCCAGCACCCAGTCGCGCTTGAAGGCCGGGTTGATGCGCGCCAGGTAGCCCAGCACTTCCTCGATCAGTTCAGCGTTGGACTGCTGCCACTTCGGGTGGGTCTTGGGCATGTAGTAAGGCGCGTACAGGATCTTCTGGTCCGGATCGTGGCCCGGGTTGAGGTTGCTGTACTCGATCACGCCCGGGATCTCGATGCCCGGATCGCTGATGTTCATCCAGAAGTTTTCGCTCACCGCATGCTTGAGCTTGAGGATCACGCAGGCGACGGGAATGTTCTGCACCGCCGCGACCTTGTCGCGGAAGTCGGCCGGCAGGCCCGGCACCAGGGCCGGCACGTACTGGATCGGCGCGGTGGAGATCACCGCATCGTAGGCCGTGAACGCGCCACCGATCGAGACGCCGGTGACCTTGCCGTTCTCGGAAACCACTTCATCGATGCCACGGGACAGTTCGATGCGGCCGCCACGGGCCTGGATGTCCTGCACCATGCGCTCGAGCAGGGTCATCGAGCCGCCTTCCAGGTAGCCCATGCTCTCGTTCATCAGGTTGCGGCGGGACAGGGCCACGCGCTTGATGCGCGTGCCGATCCAGCTGGCCGACAGGTTGTCCTTGAACTCGAAGAACTTCAGGCGGAAGGCATCCTTCCACATCACGTCATAGGCTTTCTGGCCGACCCAGCGCCGGATCCACGTGCCGGCCTCTTCCTTGTCCAGCGCCGTCCAGTCCTTGATGCCCTTGGTGTACATCACGTGCAGCGCATAGCGGAACTTGCTGATCGGCCCGAGGTGGGGGAAGGCCAGCAGTGCGAACGGGTTGCCCCACTTGTAGAGCTTTCCCTTGTAGAAATAGCCCATCTTGGTGTCGGTCCAGCGCAGCGCCTTGGACAGGCCATAGCGCTCGAGCAGCGCGAACAGGGGGTAATCGGTCTTGCAGATGAAGTGGTAGTAGCGTTCGATCGACAGCCCATCGAAATCGAAATTGGCCGACATGCCGCCAATGCGGTCGTCACGTTCGTAGATCGTGACCGAATGGCCCTGGTCGAGGAGTTTCACGGCGGCCATCAGGCCCATGGGGCCTGCGCCGATGATGGCAAATCGCTTCTGGGTCATGGCAATCGTATCAATGGAAGGAAGTGGGGAGCGCCGTGAGACGGCACGCCGGGCGCGTGGCGAACAATTCGTACGCCGGGCTGTGGTAGATGTGCAGGGTACCGGTCGGGACGTCGTCGAAATCCGAGGCGATTCTGCCAATCCGGATAAATGACTGATCCATCTGGGAATAATAGCGCCTTGACCAGTCGTCGTTGAACGAGGTGCCGATGAACAGCACACAGTCCGTCGAGGGGGGCGGGAGGTCCATGCCCAATACCTGGGGGAACGTGATGACCTCGGTGCGTACGGCGCCCATTTCCGCAGCGATGCCCTGCAGCCGGTCGGTGCGTTCATCCAGCATCTGCTGCAGCTGGATGCGGTCGAAATAGGGCACCAGCCGGGCGCTGACCGACATGCCCCAGGCGCCTGCCAGCACCAGCAGACCCACGCAGGCCAGGTGCAGCAGCGTGCGGGCCAAGGGGCGCTGCAGCGCGAGGCGGGCTGCGGCGAACCGCTCGATGTTGGCGGCGCCCGCCACGGCAATCATCATGAAGGCCGGTACCAACGCGGTCAGGTTGCGCTCGAAGAACACCGACTGGACCAGGAAGGCGCCAAACGTAATGGCAAAGACCGCCAGGAAGCCGGCCTTGGCCGGCGCCAGCGAGGCGCGGAAGTAGCCCAGCACATGCAGCACCACCAAGGGCAGGCCGAGGGTGGCCAGGTAGTAACCGGTGATCCAGTGCCATTGCGCGACGAGCCCGTGCGTCATCGGCCCGAACGGGGGATGGCCGCCGCCGTACTGGTGGTCCAGCGCCTGGATGCCCGCCAGGAAGCCGGGCAGGTCGGCCACGATGGCCGGTGAGCCCAGGCAGATGCCGAAGACAAACCCCGCCAGCGATACGCCGCCGGACATGCCCAGCTGCTGCAGTTGCCGCGCCAGTCCGGGTGCCTGCCGTGCCGGTTGCCAGGCCACTGCGACGCAGTACAGGGTGAAAACGGCGTAGGTGAACTTCACGGTCGTCAGCAGGCCGGCGATCATGCCCAGCGCGGCCAGGAGCGCGTACTGGCCCCGCCGTTGCCGGGGCGCCAGGCAGGCCAGCGCGAACGCGACCGTCGCCAGCAGGGTGCTCCATGGCTCCGGCCGGGCGTAATGCGCATCCTGCAGGAACTGGGGAGCGGTTGCGACCAGAAGCACGCCGGCCAATGCATAGCCCGCACCCAGCGTGCGCAGCAGCAGCAGGAAGCACAGCACCAGGGTAAGCGCGGCCGACCAGCGCGAGAACTCGAGCAGGCAGTGCAGCAGGTCAAGCTCGTTGTCGAATGCCGCCGGTGCCACCGCGTGGATGGCCAGGTAGGCCGCCTGGATGTAGCCGGAGAAGTTGTAGCGGAACGCATGGAACTCAGGCAGGTCCGCGCGCGCCCAATCGGTGTTCAGGTCGCCATGCTCGTGCATGGCCACCATGACTTTGACCGGAATGGCCTGGTCGGGATGGTGCCAGACGCCTGCGACATCGCCCTGGTACAAGCGTGCGCCCAGCAGTGCCACCGACGCAGCCAGGAACACCAGTGACACGGTGCGGCGGCCCCGGGCTTTCCTGCACGGCATGACCGTGCCGTCGCCCGTCGTGGGTGGCAGCGCGAAGACGCCCAGCAGGAGGCTGGCCAGCAGCAGCGCCGTGATGGTGCTGTCCAGGTGTCCGGGCTCGCGCAGCAGGCCGATGCCGGCCCATTGCCGGAATCCCGTTCCCTGGTCATCCAGCTCCACGCGCAGGGGCCGTCCCGACCAGCTCTCTGGCACGCGGATGTTCAGCGGCTGCCATTGCTCGCCCGCCTGCTGGATCACATAGAGCGATTCCCCGCCATCTTCCGGGGCGATGCGCAGGCGCACGGCCTCCCCGTCGATGTAGCCGGCGACCGCAAGCTGCGGTCGTGCCGCGGGGTCGGCCGGCAGGCGCAGGCTGATGGAACCGCGCGTGGCGTCACCGCCTGCGCAGTAGGTGACGGCGGCATGGTGGATGTCCGTACCGGTACGCAGGAACGGCGATGCCGACGCCGCGCAGCCGCCGTCGGGACCGCCAGCGCCCTGCGGCAGCCCGGGTACCGGCGGCCGGATCCACAGCAGCAGCGCCACCAGAAGGCATGCGGCGGCCAGTCCCTGGCCCAGGTACCAGCGTCCTGCTCGCACGCGTCAACGCTCCAGTACGATCTTCGCGTAGCGCGGGTCGGTGTAGCTTTCGCGGATGGCCTCTTCGAACGGCGTCTGCTTCACGCCGAACACGGCCTCGGTGTCGATGCCCTTGAAATCATCGCCGGCACTGAGTGCCTTCAGCTGGTCGGCGGTGAAGGGCGGCTTGCTGCTGAACAGGCTGTAGACCTTCAGCAGGAAGCCGAAGAAGCCGATCGGGATATGCACGATGACGGTGTGCAGCTTCTTCACCCGCTTGATGGTGCGGATGATGTCCACGTAGTCCACGCGCGTGTCACCGACGATGTCGAAGACCTCGCCATCCGGTTCGGTCTCGATGCACTTGGCAATGCAGCGGCAGAAGTCGCGTTCGTACAGCGGCTGGCGCATGAACCTGCCATCGCCCGGAATCGGGAACACCGGCGTGCGGGCCATGAAGCGCGACAGCCAGCCCAGGTGCTTGGGGTCGAACCAGCCGAACATCAGCGTGGGACGCAGCACGCAGTGGCGCTGGCCGCTGGCCACCACCATTTCTTCCTGCTCGCGCTTGGTGTTGGTGTAGTCATCCTTGGCCACCGAGTTCACCACCGACGAACTGATGTGCACCATGTAGGGCACGGCCGCGCCCTGGGTTGCCTTCAGCACATGGCCGGTGGCGGTGATGTTGTTGCGCACGAACAGGTCGGTGGTCTTGCCGGTGATCTGTGCATGCAGCTGCACCACGCAGGCGGCGCCGTTGAACTCGCCGGCCCAGGCGCCCGGCTCGGCCAGGTCGGCCAGCACCACGCGCACATCCGGGTGCAGCTTCTGCAGGATGTCCAGGTTGTGCGCGTGCTTGTCGATGGCCACCAGCTGGGTATACCCCTGCTGCTTGAGCTCGACGATCAGGTTCTGCCCGACCAGCCCGGCGGCCCCGGTGATGACGATCTTGGCGTGCTTGTCGGTCATGTCAGAGCTTGATCCTGCGGAAGACGAATTCGGGAATGTTCTTGATGATCATCATGATCGCCCACCAGAAACCGGGCAGGTAGGCCACGGCCTTGCGCTTGCCGATGGCCTTGAGGATGCCGGCGGCCACCTTGTCCGGCGTCGCCCACAGCGCGCCCTTCTTGAAGGCGGCCGTCATCGGCGTATCGACGAAGCCCGGCTTGATGACCAGCACGTTGACGCCGGCCGGGCGCAGGCGCTGGCCCAGGCCGCTCAGGTAGGCGGTCACGGCCGCCTTGGCGCTGCCATAGAGGTAGTTGCTGGCGCGGCCACGATCGCCGGCCACCGAGGAGATCACCGCCAGGCTGGCGCCGGACTGCAGGCGCTGGGCCAGGGCGGCCGCCAGGGCAATCGTCGACGTGCCGTTGGTGGCGAACTCGCGCAGCGACAGCTCCACCGACGCATCGCAGGCGGCCTGGTCCGGCAGCGTGCCGTGGGCGATGAGCACGGTATCCACGCCACCCAGGGCCGACCAGGCATCGTCCAGCAGCGCACCATGTGCGGACAGGTCGTTCACGTCCAGCACGCCGGTATGCACGTGCGGGGCGCCACGCACGCGCAGGTCGGCGGCGATGGCATCCAGCTTGCCGGCACTGCGGCCCACCAGGTAGAGCGCGGCGGCACGCCCGGCGTACAGGCGCGCGACGGATTCGGCGATGGCCGAGGTGGCGCCGATGATCAGGATCTTCTGCATGCTTACTCCATCACCCGGCGCCAGAAGCCGGATGAGAATCGGGGGTCGATGAAGCGGGAGAATTCTTCCCAGGCGGGGTAGGCCTGGCGGAACAGCGCGCCGGACATGCGCGCGTCCTTGGCCGGATAGACGGCGCCACCGGCCTCGCTGACGATGCGGTCCAGGCGGTCGAGCATCTTCAGCAGTTCCGGGCCGTCGTTGGGGAAATCCAGGGCCAGGGTGGTACCCGGGCGCGGGAACGACAGCAGGCCCGGCGAGGGGCGGTCGCCGAACTCCTTCAGCACGGCCAGGAACGAGCCGCGTCCGCTGCGCGCGATCTCCGCCAGCAGGGCGGCGGTGGCATCGCGGGCGACGGCGGGCGGCAGGACGCACTGGTGCTGCAGGAAACCGCGCGGGCCATACATGCGGTTCCAGTGGTTGATGCCGTCCAGCGGGTAGAAGTAGCTCTGGTAATGCGACAGGTGGCGGGCACGCCGCGCGGGCTGGCGCCAGTAGTAGAGCGTGTTGAACGGGCGCAGGGTGAGCGGATTGACCAGCGACACCGGCGGCACGATGGGCATGCTGCGGCGCGGAGCTGCGCTGGGCGTGGCGGCCCGTGCATCGCCCGGCGCATGGTCGCCACGCAGGAAGTGGCCGCGGCCGAGGTTCGGCCCGCTGGCCAGGCAGTCGATCCAGGCGACGGTGTATTCGAAGTCGCTGGCCGATGCGCGCGACAGCTCGAAGAAGTCATCCAGGTTGTCGAAGCGGATCGACTCGGTTTCGATCCACGGCCCGGGTACGCGCCGCAGCTGCAGTTCGACCCAGGTGATGAATCCGGTCAGGCCAAGACCGCCGACGGTGGCGGCGAACAGGCCGCTGTCATCGGCGGGGGTGAGCTGCTGGCGGGCGCCATCGCTGCGCAGCAGTTCCAGGCAGCGCACGTGGTGGCCGAAGGTGCCGGCGCGATGGTGGTTCTTGCCGTGGACGTCGTTGCCGATGGCCCCGCCCACCGTGGCGTAGCGGGTACCGGGCGTGACCGGCAGGAACCAGCCACTGGGCAGGGCGATGTCGAGGATCTCGGCCAGGGTGACCCCGGCCTCGCAGCGCACGATGCCGGTGGCCGGGTCGAAGCCGATGAAGCGGTCCAGGGCGCGGCTGGCCAGCAGCGACGCGTCCGGGTTGAGGCAGCTGTCGCCGTAGCTGCGGCCATTGCCATGCGGAAGCACCGTGCCGCCTTCCGGCGGCAACGGCAGTACCGACGCGCGGTCGAGCACCGGGATGATGCGCTGCTCGACCCGCGGGTAGCGTCCCCAGGACTGGCCGGGCGCTGCACTCATATTGCGATCAGCACGATCAGCACGCACAGGCCGATGACGATCTGGCTGCCACGGTCCATGGCCGCGAACACGATGGGATCGTCATGCATGTCACCGCGGTGGGAGACGATCCACATCCGGCTGATCCAGTACAGCAGGATCGGGCACAGCAGCCACAGCAGCTTGGGGTTGCTGTACAGCTCAAGGCTTTCCGGGCTGTTGATGTACAGGGCGAACACCATCACGCCGATGTAGCCGGCGGCGGCACCCAGCGACTGCACCAGGGGCAGGTCGGCCACGGAATAGCCACGGCCGATCGCCATTTCCTTGCCGCTGGCCAGCGCCGATGCCAGTTCGGTATAGCGCTTGAGCATGGCCAGGCTGAGGAACACGAACATCGAGAAGGCCAGCAGCCAGAACGACAGTTCGGAATTGATCGCCACCGCGCCGCCGATGATGCGCACGGTGTACAGCGCGGCCAGCAGCACCACGTCGATCATCACGATGCGCTTGAGCTTGAGCGAATAGCTCAGCGTCATCACGTAGTAGCACAGCAGCACGCCGGCGAAGGCCGGGCTGCAGGCCAGGGCCAGCGCGAAGCCGGCCAGGGTGATCAGCGGCGCCACCAGCAGGCCATGCAGCAGCGGCAGCGTGCCGGCCGCGAACGGACGCTTGCGCTTGCGCGGATGCATGCGGTCCGGGGTCAGGTCGAGCAGGTCGTTGAGCAGGTAGACGCCCGATGCACACAGTCCGAAGGCGAGGAACGCCGTGCCCGCGTCGATGATCGAGGCGATGTCGAAGAACCGGTGCGCCGTCAGCAGCGGCACCAGCACCAGCAGGTTCTTCAGCCACTGGTAGATGCGCAGGGCCTTGATCCAGGTGATCAGGCCACCGTTCTGCGAAGGCAGGTGGGCCAGCACCTCGGTCTGCTTCGCCGCCGCGCTGGCGAGCCCGGCACCGTTGTTGACCACGATCGCGCCACCGGCATGCGCCCACACCTTGAGGTCGACCTGGCCGTTGCCCATGTAGTCGAAGCCGCGTTCGCCGAAGCGCGCGGCCAGCGCCTGGCCCTTGTTGCTGCCGGACAGGTTGGTCTGGCCATCGCTGGCCATCACTTCCTCGAACAGGCCGAGGTGGTCGGCGATGGGCTGCACCAGCAGCCGGTCCGACGCGGTGCATAGCACGCGCGGGCGCTGCGTGGTGGTGCGCAGGATCTCCAGCACGCGCTCGTCGTACGGCAGCGTTTCGGCCGGCAACTGCACGCGCGAGGCCAGCTGGCGCTTCACGTAGGCCTTGCCACGCAGCAGCCAGAAGGGCACCAGGAAAATGTACAGCGGGTTGTTCGAAAGCAGGGCCAGCAGGGACTCGTAAAGGATGTCCGAGCGCAGCAGGGTGCCGTCAAGGTCGACGCAGAGCGGGCGGTTGGAGGCCGTCACGGCGTGAATGCTCCGGGGGGGACTGCATCGGAATGTTGCATTGCTGAACCTTGTATTTCGCCGTTGACCGAATGGATGATAAATGAAGGTGGTGACCGGGTCAGTACACGCATCAGCGCCCGGTTGCAGGCGACAGTGCGCGCGATTCCAGCGTTGCCATGGCCAGCATGCCCACCAGCACCGCCAGCCACAGGCTGGCCAGGCGGATGCCGATGGCGATGGCCAGTGCGGCGTCCGCGCCGACGCCGCAGGCCACCAGCATCAGCACGATGGCTGCTTCGGTCGTGCCGACGCCGCCGGGCACGAAGGACAGGGCGCCGATCAGCATCGCCATCGGGTAGATGCCCAGCAGCAGGTGCGCCGGCAAGGTGATGCCCGCGCTGTGGCACAGCCATGCGAACGCCGCCGCTGTCAGCAGCCAGGCGACGCTGCCCCAGCCCAGGCTGCCCAGCAGCAGGCGGACCCGCAGCAGGGGGCCCAGTGCGGTTCCCCCGTCGATCAGGAAGCCTGCTGCCCGCCGCACCGGCGCGCCGGGCAGGCGTGCGGCCAGCCCACGTGCGAACCGCGCCAACGGTGGCCAGCAGCCAAGCGCGAGCAATGCCAGCAGCAGCACCAGGATGACCAGCGCCAGCAGGCCGAACGCCGGAACCAGGGTGGCTGCTGCAATCGACAGCAGGGTAATGACCAGCAGGTCGCAGGCCCGTTCGAAGATGAATGTCGTCAACGTGGCCCGGGGCGGGATGCCCTGCCAGTTGAAATAGCGGATGCGCAGCAGTTCACCGGCCTTGCCAGGTGATGCCGTGAACGCGAAACCAGCGAGGTAGGCGAGCAGCCCCTGCCACCAGGCGTGCACGGGATGCCCCTGTGCCGCCAGTACGCTGCGCCAACGCTGGTACCGGCAGGCATAGCTGAGCAGGACGAGGACGGCGCAGGCCGACAGCGGCGCCGCCATTTTGGCCAATTGCGACAAGATGTTCCTGTCGCGATCGAGGTACCACAGTGCCGCCACATAGATCACTGCAATGGCGGCGACCCAGAGGCCCGCACGCCCCCCGCGTGCCGGCTGAACCGGCACCGGAGGGCGACGGTTGGCCATTACAGGGCCTTTTCCAGCTCCGGCAGGATCGCAAACAGATCCCCGACCAGGCCGATGTCGGCGATCTCGAAGATCGGCGAATCCGCGTCCTTGTTGATGGCCACGATCGTGCCGGCATCCTTGATGCCGGTCAGGTGCTGGATGGCACCGCTGATACCGACGGCCACGTACAGTTCCGGCGCGATGATCTTGCCGGTCTGGCCGACCTGCAGGTCGCTGGGCACGTAGCCGGCATCGACCGCAGCGCGCGAGGCACCGACGGCGGCACCGAGCTTGTCGGCCAGCTGGAAGATGACCTTGAAGTTCTCTTCCGAACCGACGCCACGGCCACCGGAGACCACGCGCTTGGCGCTCTGCAGGTCAGGGCGGTCGCTGGCACCGGCGGCCAGGCCGACGAAGCGGGTGTGCGCCGGCAGGGCGGCATCGACGCTGGCCGCTTCAACGGCGGCGCTGCCACCCTGGGCGGCTTCCGGCCACGATGCGGCGCGCACGGTGGCGACCACGATCTGGTCGGCCGGCGCTTCGACGGTGATGATGGCGTTGCCGGCGTAGATCGGGCGCTTGAAGGTGTGGCTGCCTTCCACGGCCATCAGGTCGGACACCTGGTTGACGCCCAGCAGGGCGGCAACGCACGGCATCAGGTCCTTGCCGAAGGTGGTGGACGGGCCGAACACGTGGCTGTAGCCCTTGGCCAGCTGCGCGATCTGCGGTGCCAGCACCTGGGCGATGGCCTGCGCGTTGGCGGCGTTGGCCACGGTCAGGACCTTGGCGACGCCGGCGATCTTCGCCGCTTCAGTGGCGACAGCGGCCGGGTCGGTGGCCAGCACCAGCACGTCGATGCTGGCACCGCTGATGGCGGCGGCGGCGCTGACGGTCTTGGCGGTGGCGGCGTTGAGCTTGCCGTCGTGGTGTTCGGCGATGACGAGAATCTTGCTCATTACAGCAGCCCCTTCTGCTTGAGTGCGGCAACCAGTTCGGCCGCGTCCTTGACCATCACGCCCTTGCTGCGCTTGGACGGCGCGGCGTACTGGGTGGTCTTGAAGGTATCGGCGGCTTCAACGCCGAGGTCGGCCAGCTGCAGGGTCTCCAGCGGCTTGGCCTTGGCCTTCATGATGTCGGGCAGCTTGATGAAGCGCGGCTCGTTCAGGCGCAGGTCGGTGGTGACCACGGCCGGCAGGTCCACTTCCAGCGTTTCCAGGCCGGCATCGACCTCGCGGGTGACCGTGGCCTTGCCGTCGGCAATGTCCAGCTTGCTGGCGAAGGTCGCCTGCGGGCGGCCCCACAGCGTGGCCAGCATCTGGCCGGTCTGGTTGGCATCGTCGTCGATGGCCTGCTTGCCGAGGATCACCAGGTCCGGCTGTTCCTTCTCGACCAGCTTGAGCAGGGTACGGGCCGCGGTCAGCGGCTGGATGGCCTGATCGGTAACGACGTGAATGGCACGGTTTGCGCCCATGGCCAGGCCATTGCGCAGGTGCGCCTGGGCATCCGCCGGGGCGATGGTGGCGACCACCACTTCGGTCGCGATGCCCTTGTCGCGCAGGCGCAGGGCTTCTTCCAGGGCGATTTCATCGAAGGGGTTGGGGGACAGCTTGACGCCGTCGGTGACCACGCCGGAGCCGTCCGGCTTGACCTGAATGCGGACGTTGTAGTCCACCACGCGCTTGTACGCGACGAGGATTTTCATCTGGTACTCGATCCTTGTAGTGCCGGCCGCTGGCCGGCTCACAGTAACGGGAAACGTCCGGTCCTCGCACAGCAACCGGTTCGGGGGTGGGATCCCGATTCTAGCTGGCTTGGGGTAACCATGCGAATGCGTATGGTTTGCTGCATTGCCGCAAAAAATGCCTCGCCGGACCCTCGTTGTTCACGTCCTGCACGCAGTCGTGAAGGCAGTGGCGCTGTATGCTGTCGCGCTGTGCCGGGGCGCCGCAGAGCGCTCCCACGAATGATTTCGATAACAGGAGAACAGGTAGTGGCCACATGGCTTGTCACCGGCGGCGCCGGATTCATTGGCGGTAACTTCGTTCTCGAAGCAGTCGCCCGCGGCATCAAGGTCGTCAATCTCGACGTGCTGACCTATGCCGGCAACCTGAAGACCCTGTCCAGCCTGGATGGCAACCCGAACCACGTGTTCGTGCAGGGTGACATCGGTGACAGCAGCCTGGTTGCCCGCCTGCTGGCCGAGCACCAGCCCGACGCGGTGCTGAATTTCGCCGCCGAAAGCCACGTCGACCGTTCCATCGACGGCCCGGGCGCCTTCATCCAGACCAACGTGGTGGGCACTCTGGGCCTGCTGGAAGCCGTGCGCGACCATTGGAAGGGGCTGCCGGCCGAGCAGGGCGCGGCCTTCCGCTTCCTGCATGTGTCCACCGACGAGGTGTACGGCACCCTCGGCGAGACCGGCAAGTTCAGCGAGACCACCCCGTACGCGCCCAACTCGCCGTATTCGGCGTCCAAGGCCGCCTCGGACCACCTGGTGCGTGCGTTCCACCACACCTACGGGCTGCCGGTGCTGACCACCAACTGCTCCAACAACTACGGCCCGTATCACTTCCCCGAAAAGCTGATCCCGCTGGTGATCGCCAAGGCGCTGGCCGGCGAGCCGCTGCCGGTATACGGCGATGGCAAGCAGGTGCGTGACTGGCTGTTCGTCACCGACCACTGTGAAGCGATCCGCACCGTGCTGGCCAAGGGCCAGGTCGGCGAGACCTACAACGTCGGCGGCAATTCGGAAAAGCAGAACATCGAAGTGGTGCAGGCGATCTGCGCGCTGCTCGATGCACGCCGCCCGCGCGAGGATGGCCAGCCGCGCAGCAGCCAGATCACCTACGTGGCTGATCGCCCGGGCCATGACCGCCGCTATGCGATCGATGCGTCGAAGCTGAAGAACGACCTGGGCTGGGAGCCGGCCTACACCTTCGAACAGGGCATCGCCTTCACCGTCGACTGGTACCTGGACAACCAGGAATGGGTCAACGGCGTGCTGGACGGCAGCTACCGCCTGCAGCGCATCGGCACTGCGGCCTGAACCCAGGAGACGACATGACCCAGCGCAAGGGCATCATCCTCGCCGGCGGTTCCGGCACCCGGCTCTATCCGATCACCAAGGGCGTCAGCAAGCAGCTGCTGCCGGTGTACGACAAGCCGATGATCTATTACCCGCTCAGCGTGCTGATGCTGGCGGGCATCCGCGAAGTGCTGATCATCAACACCCCGCACGAACAGGCGTTGTTCCAGCAGCTGCTGGGCGACGGTTCGCAGTGGGGCATGGACATCCAGTACGCCGTGCAGCCGAGCCCGGACGGGCTGGCGCAGGCCTACCTGATCGGCCGCGATTTCGTGGCCGGCAAGCCGAGCTGCCTGGTGCTGGGTGACAACATCTTCCACGGCCACGGCCTGCGCGAGGTGCTCAAGCGTGCCGACCAGCGCGTGGACGGTTCGACCGTGTTCGGCTACTGGGTGAACGATCCGGAGCGCTACGGCGTGGCCGAGTTCGACCAGACCGGCAAGGTCATCGACCTGGTGGAGAAGCCGGAGAAGCCGCGTTCCAACTATGCGGTGACCGGCCTGTACTTCTACGACGGCAATGCAAGCGACCATGCCGCCGAACTGAAGCCGTCGCCGCGTGGCGAGCTGGAGATCACCGATCTCAACAAGCGCTACCTGGCCGAGGGCCAGCTGCATCTGGAAGCGCTCGGCCGTGGTTATGCCTGGCTCGATACCGGTACCCACCAGTCCCTGCTGGAAGCCTCCAATTTCATCGAGACCATCCAGACCCGCCAGGGCCTGCAGGTGTGCTGCCCCGAGGAAATCGCCTTCGGCCAGGGCTGGATCAACGCCGAACAGCTGGAGGCGCTGGCCGCCCCGCTGATCAAGAATGGCTACGGCCAATACCTGCACACACTTGCCCTGCGTGGAGTCGTTCCGTGAAAGTGATTGAAACCAAGTTGCCCGGCTGCGTGGTGATCGAGCCGGCCGTGTTCGGCGACGCGCGTGGTTATTTCTTCGAAACCTGGAATGCCGAGCGCTTCGCTGCGCTGGGCCTGCCGGACCGTTTCGTGCAGAGCAACGTGTCCACCTCGGCGCAGGGCGTGCTGCGTGGCCTGCATTACCAGTGGCCGCGCCCGCAGGGCAAGCTGGTCAGCGTGCTGGAAGGCGAGGTCTATGACGTGGCCGTCGACATCCGCCGTGGCTCGCCGACGTTCGGCCAGTGGGAAGCGGTGGTGCTGAGCGCGGAGAACAAGAAGCAGTTCTGGATCCCGGAAGGGTTCGCCCACGGGTTCGCCGTGCTGTCCGAGCGTGCGGTGTTCAGCTACCTGTGCACCGAGGTCTACCTGAAGGACTTCGATGCCGGCGTGCGCTGGAATGATGCCGACATCGCCGTGGACTGGCCGGTGAGTGCGCCGACCCTGTCGGCCAAGGACGAGAACGCGCCCTTCCTGAAGGACATCGCCGAAGACCGCCTGCCGGTCTACGTCGCTGCACAGGGCGCGCCATGACCGTGCTGGTCTTCGGCGGCAACGGCCAGGTCGGCCAGGAGCTGCTGCGCGCGCTGGCCCCGCTGGGGCCGGTGGTGGCCACGACCCGTAGCGGCAAGCTGCCCGATGGCCGTGCGTGCGAGGTGGCCGACTTCGGCCAGCCCGACAGCCTGCCGGCACTGCTGGATCGCCTGCAGCCGTCGGTGGTGGTCAATGCGGCGGCCTACACGGCCGTGGACCGCGCCGAGCAGGACGTGGACGCCGCGTTTGCGGCCAATGCGCAGGCGCCGGGCGTGATCGCGCGCTGGTGTGCGGCGCATGGCGTGCCGTTCGTGCATTACTCCACCGACTATGTGTTCGATGGCCAGGGCAATGCGCCCTACCGCGAAGACGAAGCGACCGCGCCGCTGGGCGTGTACGGCACCAGCAAGCGGGACGGCGAAGATGCCGTGCGCGCCGCCGGTGGCCGTCACCTGATTTTCCGCACGGCCTGGGTGTATGCCTCGCACGGTGCCAATTTCCTGCGCACGATGCTGCGGGTAGGCGCCGAGCGCGACCAGCTGCGGGTGGTGGCCGACCAGATCGGCACGCCGACCCCGGCCGCGCTGATCGCCGATGTCACTGCGCAGGCGTTGCAGCACCCGGGGCAGCTGTCGGGCACCTGGCACCTGACTGCCAGTGGCCAGACCAGCTGGCATGGCTTTGCCGAGGCGATCTTCGCCGAAGCGCTGGCCCGCGGCGTGCTGGCCAAGGTGCCGGAAGTGGTCGCCATTCCCAGTTCCGAATATCCAACACCGGCCAAGCGTCCGGCCTGGTCGGTGCTGGACAACCGCCGGTTGCAGCAGGATTTCAGCATCACGCTGCCGACGTGGCAGGAAGGCCTGCAGCGGGTCATCGCCGAACTCTGATCGGCGCCCGCACCGCGTGGCAGACAGAAGCCCGGCCCTGGCCGGGCTTCTGCGTCTGCGGATGCCGCGCTGCGTGCGGTCACCCTGCGCACCGCCACCGCGCGTGGGCGGCGTCCGTGCTTCTGGACTACCATGCACGGCAGGATCATTCCGCGCAGCGCGTGGATATCGCTGCGCTCGCACCTGCAAGGACGCCCCATGGATCTGCCCCGTTCCACCCTCCGCGCACCGCGTGGAATGTCGCCACTCACACTCGCGATGGGCGTCGCTGCCCTGGCCCTGCTGGCGAGGCTGCTGTACGTGCAGTACTTCGCTACGCCGATGCCGTACATGGACCAGTGGGACGGCGAGTGGGCGAGTGCACTCAAGCCATGGCTGCAGGGTTCACTGCAGTGGCAGATGCTGGTCTCGCCGCACAACGAACACCGCATCCTGCCCACGCGGCTGGTCACGCTTCTGTCGTATGCGGCCACCGGCGAGTGGAACAACGTCCATGAAGCGCGGATCGCTGCTGTCGTTTTCTGCTTCATCCCCGGGCTGCTGACCTGGCACGCGCTGCGCGATGCGGGTGTCGCGGCGCGTCGCTGGTTGCCGCCGCTGGCGGTGCTGCTGTCGGTACTGCCGTTCGCGTGGGAGAACTTCCTGGTCGGCTTCCAGTCGCAGTTCTACTTCCTGATCCTGTCCAGCATCGTGGCCATTGCGCTGGTGGCCCGCCATCACCAGAGCATTGCCGCCCTGGCTGGCGCGGTGGCCTTGAGCGTGTTTGCCTGCGCCACCATGGCGTCAGGCCTGCTGACCGCCGTGGCGACGGGCGCGACCTGCATCATGGCCTGTCTCTGCCTGCCGGGGCGTCGCGCTCCGGCGCTGTGCGCGACCGCGCTGCTGGCGGTCGTTGCCATCGTCGCCTATGCATGGGGCCCGGTGATCGAGGCCCATGCGGTCCTGCGGGCGCAGAGTGTCGGCGAATTCGCCGGTGCGGCCGTCCGCGTGCTGGCATGGCCGATGCGTTCGGGCGCATTCGCGCCGATCATCTGGCTGCCCGCACTGGTGATGATCGGCCGGATGCTGGTCCGCCGCCGGGCGTCGCCTGCCGACCTGGTGATGGCCGGGCTGTGCGTCTGGTCCGCGCTGCAGGCACTGGCCATCGCCTATGGCCGTGGCCACGACATGCGGGCGCCGATGTCCCGCTATACCGAACTGTTCGTTCCCGGGCTGTTTGCCAGTGCGTGGTTCGCCATCCGGCTGTGGGGCGAAGCCGGCCAGGGGGCGCGGCTGCGCCTTGCCACTCGCACGGTCGTGGTCCTGTTCGCAATCGTGGTGGCCTGGCCACTGCTGGGCCGGGCCAGCAAGGATGCCGGCAAGCTGCATCAGTTCACTGCCGACGCGCGGTTGCACCAGGACAACGTGCAACGCCATCTGGCCGGTGAGGACTTGCGGGCACCACAGGGCGACGGCTTCGTGCTGCCTTACCCCGATGCGGAAAACCTGAAGCGGCGCCTGGATGATCCCCTGCTGCGCCAGGTCCTGCCGGGACACCGCGCGGGACCGGCGCCAGAAGGTGGCGCCGGTGCTCCATAGGCGGGGCCTGCATTCCGCCTGATGCGGGCGCTGCTCAGCTGCGCCCGTAGGTGTCCTCGAAGCGGACGATATCGTCTTCGCCCAGGTAGCTGCCCGACTGCACTTCGATCAGTTCCAGCGGCAGCTTGCCCGGGTTGCGCAGGCGGTGGGTCACGCCCAGCGGGATGTAGGTGCTCTGGTTCTCGCTCAGCAGGAGCACCTCGTCGCCGCGGGTGACCTCGGCGGTGCCGCTGACCACGATCCAGTGCTCGGCGCGATGGTGGTGCATCTGCAGGCTCAGCGTGCCGCCCGGCTTGACCGTGATCCGCTTCACCTGGAAGCGGTCACCATTGTCGATCGAATCGTAGGCACCCCACGGACGGTAGACCTTGCGGTGCCAGGTCGCTTCGCTGCGGCCTTCGGTCTTCAGCTGCGACACCACCGTCTTGACCTCCTGCATGCGGTCGGCCTTGCCGACCAGCACCGCATCGTCGGTCTCCACCACGATCACATCGTCCAGGCCGACCATCGCCACCAGGCGCTGGCCATAGGCGTAGGTGTTGCGGCAGTCGATGGCGATCACATCCCCCTGGTGGGCGTTGCCGTCGCCATCCTGCTGCGAGACATCGCGCAGCGCGGTCCACGAACCGACATCGTTCCAGCCCGCATCAAGCGGGATCACCACCGCATCGGCGGTCTTTTCCATCACCGCATAGTCGATGGAATCGGAGGTGACGGCGGCGAAGGCATCCTTGTCCAGGCGGGTGAAGTCGGCATCGCGGCGGGCCTGCTGCCAGGCGCTGCGGCTGCCGGCCAGCATCTCCGGCTGGAAGCGTTCCAGTTCCTGCAGGTAGCGCGAGGCCTTGAACAGGAACATGCCGCTGTTCCAGTAGTACTGGCCGCTGGCCACGTAACCGGTGGCGGTGTCCAGGTCGGGCTTCTCGACGAAGCGTTCGACCGCGCGCAGGCCCTGGCCATCGGCGGCCTTGATGTAGCCATAGCCGGTTTCCGGGCCCGTGGGCACGATGCCGAAGGTCACCAGCTTGCCCGACTCGGCCGCACTGGCGGCGGCCTGGACGACGCTGCGGAAGGTCGCTTCATCGGTGATCACGTGGTCCGAAGGCAGCACCAGCAGCAGCGCATCGGCGCCGTCACGGGTCGCTTCCAGCGCTGCCACGGCGATGGCCGGCGCGGTGTTGCGGCCCATCGGCTCGAGGATGATCGCCGCCGGTTCGGCGCCGACCTGGTGCAGCTGTTCGGCGGCGACGAAGCGGTGTTCCTCGTTGGCGATCACCAGCGGGTCACGGCTGGCGATGGGCGCGACCCGCTGCCAGGTTGCCTGCAGCATGGTCAGGTCACCGGCCAGCGGCAGGAACTGCTTCGGGTAGGACTCACGCGACAGCGGCCACAAGCGGGTGCCGGAGCCACCGGAGAGAATGACGGGCTGGATGATGCTCATGGTCTTCCTTGGTTACTGCTGGAGGAGGTGGGAGATTTCGTCGGTGCGCGCCTGCATCAGCGCTGCATCACCGCGGGCTTCGACATTCAGGCGCAGCAGCGGCTCGGTGTTGGAGCTGCGCAGGTTGAAGCGCCAGTCGCCGAAATCGGCGCTGATGCCATCGGTGTGGTCCAGCGCCGGCGCCTGTGCGGCGAAGTGCTCCATCACGCGCGCGACGGCGGCCTTGGCATCGGCCACCTTGAAGTTGATCTCGCCGCTGCAGGGATAGGCGGCCATGCGGTCCTCCACCCAGTCGGCCAGCGAGCGGCCGCTTTCGGACACCAGCTGGGCGATCAGCAGCCACGGGATCATGCCGGAGTCGGCGTAGGCGAATTCGCGGAAGTAGTGGTGGGCGCTCATCTCGCCGCCATACACGGCATCTTCGGCGCGCATCTTTTCCTTGATGAAGGCGTGGCCGCTCTTGCACAGCACCGGCACGCCGCCGGCCGCTTCGACCATTTCCACCGTGTTCCAGACCAGGCGCGGGTCGTGCACGACCTTGCCGCCCGGCTGGCGGGCGAGGATGGCCTTGGCCAGCAGGCCGACCAGGTAGTAGCCCTCGATGAAGCGGCCGGTGTGGTCGAAGAAGAAGCAGCGGTCGAAATCGCCGTCCCAGGCGATGCCGAAGTCGGCACCGTGTTCGCGCACGGCCTCGGCGGTGGCGGCGCGGTTTTCCGGCAGCAGCGGGTTGGGGATGCCGTTGGGGAAGTTGCCATCGGGTTCATGGCAGATGCGGATGAATTCCAGCGGCAGGTGCGGCGCCAGCAGGTCGACGATGGCGCCGGCACCGCCGTTGCCGGCGTTGACCACCAGCTTCAGCGGCTTGAGCTTGCTGGCGTCCACGTAGCTGAGCAGGTGGTCGATGTAGGCGCTCTTGTCGTGGCGCGCGGTCTGCGCTGCGCTCGCCGGCTGCGCGCTGCCGGTATCGGCGGCCACGGCGTCGGAGATCGCGAACAGGCCGGTGTCGGAGCTGATCGGCCGTGCATTTTCCTTGACCAGCTTCATCCCGTTGTAGTCCATCGGGTTGTGGCTGGCGGTCACCATCACGCCGCCCGCGGCGCCCAGGTGGTCGGTCTGGAAATAGACTTCTTCGGTGCCGCACAGGCCGATGTCGATCACTTCGCGGCCGACGCCGCGCAGGCCGGAGGCGAGCGCGTCCTGCAGGGCCGGGCTGGTCAGGCGGACGTCATGTCCCAGGACCACCGGGCCAGGCGCGAGCTGAGCGGCCAGGGCCACGCCGATGCGGCGGGCGAGGTCTTCGTTCAGTTCTTCCGGCACGCGGCCGCGGATGTCATAGGCCTTGAAGGCGGGCAGGGGCATCGATCGGGTCCATTGTGGGCACAGCCCGTGATTGTACCGCCAGCCCTGTATGGGAATCGTTTCCATGCCGCAACGCCACGTGACCGGCCGACGCGCTGGCCTAGAATGGTGCGATTACATCAACGAGGTGAGGGCGTAGATGAACAACCCGGCAACGACCGGCGGCAAGCGCAGCAAGCGCTTTGCTTCGGCGGCGGAGGCCCTGCAGGGCGTCATCGCCGATGGCCAGACCCTGGCCGTGGGCGGCTTCGGCCTGTGCGGCATTCCCGAGGCGCTGATCGCCGCCCTGCGCGACAGCGGTGCCAAGGGCCTGACCGTGATCTCCAACAATGCCGGCGTGGATGGCTTCGGCCTCGGCCAGCTGCTGGAGACGCGGCAGATCAAGAAGATGATTTCGTCCTACGTGGGCGAGAACAAGGAATTCGAACGGCAGTTCCTGGCCGGTGAGCTGGAGCTGGAGTTCAACCCGCAGGGCACCCTGGCCGAGCGCCTGCGGGCCGGCGGCGCGGGCATCCCGGCGTTCTTCACCGCCACCGGCTACGGCACCGTGGTGGCCGAAGGCAAGGAAACCCGCGAGTTCGACGGCAAGCACTACGTGATGGAAACCGCGCTGCGCGCCGACGTCGCCTTGGTCAAGGCCTGGAAGGCCGACGAGGCGGGCAACCTGGTGTTCAGCAAGACCGCGCGCAACTTCAACCCGGCCTGCGCGATGGCCGGCAAGGTCTGCATCGTGGAAGTGGAAGAGGTGGTGCCGGTGGGCGCCATCGATCCGGACCAGGTGCACCTGCCGGGCATCTACGTGCACCGCATCGTGCACAACCCGCACCCCGAGAAACGCATCGAACAGCGCACCATCCGCGCGGAGGGCAACTGACATGGCGTGGACCCGTGATGAGATGGCGGCACGCGCCGCCCGCGAACTGACCGATGGCGCCTACGTGAACCTGGGCATCGGCCTGCCGACCCTGGTGGCCAACCACATTCCCGAAGGCGTGGACGTGTGGCTGCAGTCGGAGAACGGCCTGCTTGGCATCGGCCCGTTCCCGACCGACGCCGAAGTGGACGCCGACCTGATCAACGCCGGCAAGCAGACCGTCACCGCGCGTGCCGGTGCCAGCTACTTCGGCAGCCATGACAGCTTCGCGATGATCCGCGGCGGCCACGTCAACCTGGCCATCCTCGGCGCCATGCAGGTGACCGACAAGGGTGACCTGGCCAACTGGATGGTGCCCGGCAAGATGGTCAAGGGCATGGGCGGCGCCATGGACCTGGTGGCCGGCGTGCAGCGCGTGGTGGTGCTGATGGAGCACACCGCGAAGAACGGCGAGCACAAGCTCCTGGCCGAATGCTCGCTGCCGCTGACCGGCGTCGGCGTGGTCGACCGCATCATCACCGACCTGGCCGTGTTCGACGTGACCGACGACGGCCTGCTGCTGGTGGAGGCGGCGCCCGGTGTCGGCGATGAAGAGCTGAAGGACAAGACCGGCGTGCCGTTCCGGCGTGCCTGAGTGGCCGTGCGCGGGGCGCGTCTGCCGCCCCGCGCATGAGGACGAGCGCGATGCTGTTTGCCCCTGACCTGCCCGACGCCGACGTCCAGCACCTGCCCGGCTGGCTGCCGGCCGCCGCCGCCGATGCGCTGCTGTCGGCCCTGCAGTCGGAACTGCCCTGGGAGGTGCATCGCATCCGCATGTTCGGCCGCTGGGTGGATTCGCCACGGCTGAGCTGCTGGATCGGTGACCCGCAGGCGCGCTACCGCTATTCGGGGGCCGAGTTCGTGCCGCAGCCGTGGCCGCCGCGGCTGCAGGTGCTGCGCGAAAGGCTGCAGGGGCAGGGCATCGGCGCCTTCAACAGCGTGCTGGTCAACCGCTACCGCAGCGGTGGCGACTACATGGGCTGGCACAGCGATGACGAGCCGGAACTGGGGCCTTCCCCGCTCATCGCCTCGCTCAGCCTGGGCGCGGCGCGCCGGTTCCTGCTGCGGCGGCGCGAGGACACCACGCGCAAAGCTGAATTCCTGCTGGGCCATGGCGACCTGCTGCTGATGGGCGGCAGCACCCAGCGCTTCTACCAGCACGCGCTGCCGAAGATGGCACGGGTGCAGGGCGAGCGCATCAACCTGACATTCCGCTGGATCCAGCCGCGCTGATCGTGCACCGACAGGTCAGGCGCGCAGCAGATCGATGCAGGCCGACAGCAGGCCACGGCCGAAGTGGCCATAGTTGCCACGCAGCAGTTCACTGATCACCGCCGGGATGCGCTGCAGGCGCGAAGCCGGCAGCTGGGCGCGCACGGCGATATGGCGCTGCTTGCGCTCGACCCAGGCCATCGGGCCGGCGGGAAGGCCGCGGGCGCGGGCGCGCTCCAGCAACAGACCGCATTCCACCCGTTCGCTGTCCAGTTGGCGCTTGCGTTGCTCCGCGCGCGGGGTGGCATCGTTGCCGCCCAGGCCCAGCTGGTTATTGCTGTGCAGGCGGTAGTCGATGAGGGGCTCGGCAAGGCTGTCGATCTCGCCGCGCATGGCGGCCAGCGTGCCGATCCAGGCGTCATGCACCCAGTCCGACGTCGGCAGCGGGAGCGCGTCCTCCAGCACCGACCGGTGCAATGCCATTGCCGCGCCGGTGATCCGCTTCCGCTTGAGCAGCACGCGCAGGCCATCGCCTGCATGCATCCGCGCCTGTTGCCCGGCCCCGTAGCGCAGTGCGGCGAACAGGGTCTGCGGCATCGGCTGGCCCGCTTCATCGATCAATCGCGCATTGCAGTGCAGGACACGCAGGCCAGGCCGTGCATCGAACGCGGCGCAGAAGCGGGCGAGCTTGTCGGCGTGCCAGACGTCGTCCTGGTCGCACAGGAAAATGATCTCGCCGGTGCAGGCACGCAGTGCACCATCGAAGTTGCGCCGGTAGCCGACGTTCTGCGGGTTCACCTGCAGGTCCACGGCGATGCCTGCGGCTTCCGCACGCGGTGCGAAGGCCTGCAGCAGCGCCAGCGTGCCATCGGAGGAAACATCGTCGCGGATCACGATCTGCTGCGGCCGGTGGGTCTGCGCCAGCAGGCTGTCGAGCTGCGCCTGCAGGAAGCGCTCACCGTTGTAGGTGCAGACGGCGATGGAGACGGAGGCGGGCATCAGCGTGGGAATGGGCCGTGGCGTCTGATTATCGCACGCACCTGCCGGGGTGCCGCCGGGCATGGCCCGGCGCTGCCTGCATCGCGGGGCGGTAGCGCCGGGCCACGCCCGGCGAGCGCAGCGGATAGGGTTCAGCGCTTCATCGACGCTGCGTCGTTCTGCCCGTTGACCAGCGTCCAGCCCACCACGTCCTGCGCCAGCTGCTGCAGGCCACGCTCGAAGGCGGCGGCCACGGCCGGCACGTCGGTACTGCCCACCGGCTGCGCCTGGCGGAACGTGCGGTCAGCCACCACGCGCTGGTCGGTGGTGTGGATCAGCTTGGCGTTCACTTCGATCACCACCGTCGGCGTCGCCTGGCCCTGGTAGTCCGATTCGAAGCGGCGGATATCCGTGGCCAGCTTGTAATCGGCGCGGATGCCGGCGGCGGTGCGCGCCACGCCACGCAGGCGGCCGGAATCCTCGAAGCCGCGCAGCAGGGTGTCTTCGATGATGTCGGTGGCCGGCTGTGCCCAGCTGGCGCCCTTGTAGATCTCCAGCTCGGACGGCGTCGGCCGCACGTTGATGCGCGGGCTGTCGACCATGCGCGCGGCGCTGGGCTTGGACACCACCAGCTGCCAGTCGGCCTGCGGCCAGCTCGGGTCCACCTTCACCTGCACGGCGGGCGAATACAGGGTGACCGGGCTCTTGTCGCCGCTGCCAAGGATCGAGCAGCCACCCAGCAGGGCGACGGCCGAGGCGGCCAGCAGCAGGCGCGGAAGGGTCATCGTGCTCATTTGGGTTCGAACTCCTTCGGTGCGTCGCGGCCCAGCAGGTAGCGCGCGGGGTTGTTCTCGAGGCGGTCGCTGACCCGGCGCAGGTCGCGGATCAGGCCGCGCAGTTCGTTCAGCGTCGGGCCCAGCTGGCCCAGGCCATCGTTGGCGAAGCTGTTGATGGCCGCACGGTTCTCGCCCAGGATCGAATCGGCATTGCCCGCGGCCGAATCGAGCTTGCCGAGGGTGGCGTCGAGCTTGTCGATGATGCCCGGCAGCTGCTGCACCAGGTTCTTGTCCAGGCGCTCGATGGTGCCGTTGGTGGTCTTCAGTGTGGTGTCCAGGCTGCGTGCGGCATCGCGCGCGCTCAGCAGCAGCGCCTGGGTGCCCTGGTCACGGTCGGCCAGGCCGCCGCTGATGGTTTCCAGGTTGGCCAGGGTGGCGTTGATCGAGGCGACGTTGCGGTCGCTCAGGATCTGGTCCATGCGCTCGACGATGCGGTTGGCCACATCGGTGATGTTCTGCAGGGCCGACGGCGTGGTCGGGATGATCGGCGCCGGATCCTTGTTGACGGTGGTCAGCGTCGGTGCCTGCGGCGTGCCGCCACTGAGCTGGATGATCGACGGGCCGGTCAGGCTGGTGATGGCCAGCTTGGCGCGGGTATCGGTCTTGACCGGGGTATTGGAGTTCAGGCGGATGCGCGCGACCACCTGGCGCGGGTCATCGGGCACGAGGTTCAGCTCGGTGATCGAGCCCACCGCGATGCCGTTGTACTGCACCGGGCTGCCCACCGACAGGCCGGTGACCGCCTCGCGGAACACCACGCGGTATTCCTGCCAGGTGCGGTCGGAGGAGTACTTGGCCGCCCACAGGCCGAAGGCCAGCAAGGCCAGGCCGGTGATCAGGGTGAACGCGCCGATCAGCACGTAGTTGGCTTTGGTTTCCATGGCTCAGGCACTCTTGATCTGTTCGCCGCGCGCGGCACGCGCACGGGGTCCGTGGAAATATTCCTGGATCCAGGGATGGTCCAGTTTCTCGATCTCCGGCAGCGGCGCGTTGGCCACCACCTTGCGGTCGGCGATCACCGCCACCCGGTCGCAGATCGCATACAGCGTGTCCAGGTCGTGGGTGATCAGGAACACGGTCAGCCCCAGCGCTTCCTGCAGGGTCTTGATCAGGCGGTCGAAGGCGGCCGCGCCGATCGGGTCCAGGCCGGCGGTGGGTTCGTCCAGGAACAGCAGCGGCGGGTCCAGCGCCAACGCACGGGCCAGGCCGGCGCGCTTGCGCATGCCGCCGGACAGCTGCGAGGGCAGCTTGTTGATGGCATCGGCAGGCAGGCCGGCCAGCTTCACCTTCAGCAGCGCCAGTTCGTAATGCCAGCGCTCGGGCAGCTCGCGGTGGTGTTCCTTCAGCGGCACCTGCACGTTCTCGCCCACGCTCAGCGAGGAGAACAGGGCGCCATCCTGGAACAGCACGCCGGTATTGCGCTCGATGTGCAGGCGGCTTTCGGCATCGTCGGCGCGTGCATCACGGCCGAGCACCTCGATCTGCCCTTCGTCGGGCACGCGCAGGCCCAGGATCGAGCGCATCAGCACCGACTTGCCGGTGCCCGAGCCGCCGACCACGCCGAGGATCTCGCCCCGGCGCACGTCCAGGTCCAGGCCTTCGTGCACGGTCTGGCTGCCGAAGCGGTTGACCAGCCCGCGCACGCGGATGGCCAGGTCGTGGCCCTGGTCGTCGTGCATCGCGGTGTCGGTATCGATGTCGTGTGTGTTCATGTCACCAGTCCATGTGCATGAACCACAACGCCGCGAAGGCGTCGATGATGATGACCAGCGAGATGGTCTGCACCACGCTGGAGGTGGTGCGCTCGCCCACCGACTGCGCCGTGCCTTCCACCTTCAGGCCTTCCAGGCAGCCGATCAGGCCGATGATCAGCGCGAACACCGGCGCCTTGGACAGGCCCACCAGCATGTGCCGCACTTCCATCGTTTCGTGCATGCGCGCGATGTACATCTGCGGCGGAATGTCCAGGTCGAACGCGCCGACGGTGATGCCCCCGGCCAGGCCGGCGATCATCGCGATGAAGGTCAGCAGCGGCAGGGTCACCAGCAGGGCCAGCAGGCGCGGCAGCACCAGCAGGTCGACCGGATCCAGGCCGAGCGTGCGCATCGCATCGATCTCTTCGCGCGCCTTCATCGCGCCGATCTGCGCGGTGAACGCACTGGCGGTGCGGCCGGCCAGCACGATGGCGGTCAGCAGCACGGCAAACTCGCGCAGGAAGGCGATGTTGACCAGTTCGACCACGTAGATCTCCGCGCCGAAGTCACGCAGGATGGTCGAGCCGAGGAAGGCGATGACCGCGCCGACCAGGTAGGACAGCAGCGCTACCAGGGGCACCGCGTCCAGGCCCACCTGTTCCATCTGGTGCACGGTGGCGGTCAGGCGGAAGCGCCGCGGTTCCTTCACCAGCCGCGCGGCCTTCACCAGGTTCTCGCCGAGGAAGCTGCACAGCGCCTTGATGTTGTGGCCGGTGGCATGGACGCTGACGCCGAGGCGTTCGAGCGCGGCCAGCACACCGAAATCGCGCTTGGGCTTGGGACGGTCGTCGGCCACTTCCTCGATGGTGCACACCAGCGCCTGGTGGTCCGGGCGGAACTGCAGTGCCTGTTCGCCGAGGTCGGCACGATGGGCCACGCGCAGCACCTGCAGCACGCCGGCCGAGTCCAGCTGTTCGATGCCGGTGGCATCGATGCCGGTCAACGTGTCGGGAATGCCACGCAGCACCTCGGCCGCGTCCAGCGCGGTCTTCAGGGTCCAGTGCCCGGACAGGCGGATCAGCCCGGGATCGTGGGCGTCCTGTTCAAGCCGGGGGGCGTGGTTCGGGGTCATGGGGGCCATTCGGTTCGCAGCATAACCGTTTCGTCCTGCGCGCCGCGTCGAACCGGGATGAATTTCTCCTGCCGGGCCCGGCGTGGGTAATACTACGGCGCATGTCTGCAGACGCTCACACGATCCCCACGCCCCCGGCCACCTACGCACAGCGCGTGGCATTCGTTTCCGAGATCGCCGGGCGCCTGCACAGCTATGGCACCACCGCACAGCGCCTGGAAACGGCCGTGGTGGCCCTGGCGCGCCAGCTCGATCTCGATTGTGAGCCGTGGTCCAACCCCACCGGCATCATCCTCAGCTTCAGCGATCCGGCACAGGCCATCGGTTCCAGTGACATCACCCGGGTGATCCGCCTGGCGCCGGGCGAGAACGATCTGCACAAGCTGAGCGTGGCCGACCGCATCGCCGAGGAAGTGTCCAACGGCCGCATGAGCATCGCCCAGGGCCATACCGCACTGCGCCAGCTGGACAAGGATCCCGGTCGGCGCGGCAAGCTGCGCACCATCCTGTCCTTCAGCCTGGGCGCGGCCGGCGTGGCCGGCATGTGGAAGCTGCCGTGGCTGGATATCGCCACCGCCGGTGTCATTGGTCTGATGATCGGCCTGTTGGGCATGGTCACCGACCGCCGCCCGGCTACCCGCGAGGCCGCCGAGGCGCTGGCTGCGCTGCTGGCCGGCATGGTCGCCACCCTGGTGGCGGCCTTCGTTGGCGCGCTCAACCTCAATACCGTCATCATCGCCTCGCTGGTGGTGCTGCTGCCCGGCATGTCGCTGACCAACGCGGTCAATGAACTGGCCAGCCAGCACTGGGTATCGGGCACGGCACGCTTTGCCGGCGCGCTGACCACCATCATGAAACTCAGCGTCGGCGCGATGATCGCGGTGACCCTGGCCGACGTACTGGGCCTGGAGCCGGTGATCCGCGCCTCGCGGCCGCAGGGGCCGTGGGTGGAATGGGGCTCGCTGCTGACCGCCGCCTTCGCCTTCGCCATGCTGTTCAAGGCCAATCGCCGCGATTATCCGTGGGTGATGGCGGCGTCGGTGGCCGGTTATGCCATTTCCAAATTCGGTGGCCACGCCTGGGGCGCACCGGCCGGCATTTTCCTTTCCGCCATGCTGCTCACCGCCGGTGGCAATCTGTTCGGCCGCCTGGTCGGGCGCCCGGGCGCGATCATCCGCCTGCCCGGCATCATCATGATGGTGCCCGGCAGCACCAGCCTGCGCGGCGTGCTGACCCTGGTGCAGCAGCAGGACGTGGGCGCCGGGCAGAGCGTGTTCCTCACCGTGCTCAACGTGGTGATGGCACTGGTGGCCGGCCTGCTGTTCGGCAACCTGCTGATGCCGGCGAGAAAAACCCTGTAGGTGTGGACCGTTGGTCCACACGCCTTGATGCCCTTGGTGGGTGTGGACCGTTGGTCCACACGCCGGGGAACAAAAAAACGCCGGCTTGCGCCGGCGTTTTTCATTTCATTCCGACCGTGGGCCTCAGGCCTTCTTGATCAGGAAATCTTCCGGCTTCTTGCCGCCCTTGGCGGTCAGTTCGGCCATCCAGCGCGGCTGCTTGCCACGGCCGGTCCAGGTTTCCTTCGGGTTGGCCGGATTGCGGTACTTCGGCGCAACCTTGCCGAGCTTGCGGCCCGCGGTCTTCGCCGGTGCCTTGGTGGCCTTGGTGGCCTTGCGCGCACGCGGGGCGGCCGGCGCGTCACCGAACAGTTCCTCGATGGTGTAACCCTCGGCCTTGGCCAGCTTGCTCAGCTGGGCACGTACCTTGGTGATCGGGCGACGCTTGGCCACGATGGTCTGCTGCTTCTTGGCGGTGCGGATCAGGGCGCCCAGCTCGCGTGCCGACAGGCCGCTCAGGTCGATGCTCATTTACGATTACTCCGGAAACTGAATTAGGGACAGGGACGAGCCGGTCCGTGGCGTCGCGGGACAGAATAATGACGAATTAATCCCAGCACAAATACCGGCAGTCGTGACATGGCGGCCAGGTGGCCCCAATCCGTCCATTTTGACCGGATTATGTCCGCCGGCATTTTGCTGGTGCGCACAAAACAGGCAAAAAAAGACCGGGGCAGGCCCCGGTCTTTCCAATCAACCCTGCAGGCGCTGCAGCAGGGTGGTTTTGTCCAGGCTCTCCGCCTCGCTGGCACGGCGCGAACGGTATTCGAAGGTGCCAGCGGCCAGGCCGCGTTCGCTGACCACCACCCGGTGCGGCACGCCGATCAGTTCCATGTCGGCGAACATGGCACCCGGGCGCAGGCCGCGGTCATCCAGCGCCGCATCCAGGCCTGCATCGCGCAGTTCCTGCAGCAGGCCGGCGGCCGCATCGGCCACGCCGGCGTCGCCCTTCGGGTTGATCACGCACACCACCACCTGCCACGGCGCCATCGCGTCGGGCCAGATGATGCCGGCGTCATCGTGGTTCTGTTCGATCGCCGCCGCGACCACGCGGGAAATACCGATGCCGTAGCAGCCCATCGCCATCACCGCGGCCTTGCCGTTCTCGTCCAGCACGGTGGCGTCGAGCGCTTCGGCGTACTTGCGGCCCAGCTGGAAGACGTGGCCGACCTCGATGCCGCGGGCGATCTTCAGTTCGCCGCCGTCCACGGCGCGGTCACCGGCCTGCACGTTGCGGATGTCGGCCACTTCCGGCTCGGCCAGGTCGCGGCCCCAGTTGACGCCGGCCAGGTGGAAACCGGCCTCGTTGGCGCCGACGACGAAGTCGGCCATGGCCGCCACTTCACGGTCGGCGACCACGCGGATGGCCTTGGCCGGGGCGACCGGGCCGAGGAAGCCCGGCACGCTGCCCAGGTACTCGGCGATTTCCGCCTCGCTGGCGAAGCGCTGGTCTTCCAGGCCGGCGACCTTGCCCAGCTTGATCTCGTTGACGTCGTGGTCGCCGCGCACCAGGGCCAGCACGAAGCCGCCTTCGGTCATCAGCCCCACCGACTTCACGGTGCGGGTCAGGTCGAGGCCGAGCAGGGCAGCGACGTCCTCGCAGGTCTTCTGCGTGGGCGTGTCCACCTTGCGCATGGCTTCGGCGGCAGCCGCGCGCGGTGCCGGATCGGCGGCCACGGCCGCTTCCATGTTGGCGGCATAATCCGAGCCGGTGGAGAACACCAGCGCGTCCTCGCCCGAATCGGCGATCACGTGGAATTCCTGCGAGGCATCGCCGCCGATGGCGCCGGAATCGGCCTGCACCATGCGGAAATCGAGGCCCAGGCGGGTGAAGATGCGGCTGTAGGCCGCCTTCATGTTTTCGTATTCGCGCACCAGGCAGTCATCGTGCAGGTGGAACGAATACGCATCCTTCATCAGGAATTCGCGCGCGCGCATCACGCCGAAACGCGGGCGGATCTCGTCGCGGAACTTGGTCTGGATCTGGTAGAAGTTGACCGGCAGCTGCTTGTAGCTGGACAGCTCGCTGCGTGCGAAATCGCAGGCGGCTTCTTCGGCGGTGGGGCTGTAGCAGAAGGTCTGTTCCTTGCGGTCCTTGATCTTCAGCAGCTGCGGGCCGAACTTTTCCCAGCGGCCGGTCTGCTCCCACAGTTCCTTCGGCTGGATGGTCGGAATCTGGAATTCGACGGCGCCGGCGCGGTCCATTTCCTCGCGCACGATGCGCTCGACCTTGCGCAGCACGCGCAGGCCCAGCGGCGACCAGGTGTACAGGCCCGATGCCAGCTTGCGGATCATGCCCGCCCGCAGCATCAACCGGTGGCTGGTGAGCTCGGCGTCGCTGGGGGTTTCCTTGGTGGTGTGCAGGTGGAACTGGGAGAGGCGCATCGTCGGCTTCGGATAACGGCAGAGACGCCTATTCTGCCAGCCCGGCCGGGGGTTTGTACTGGCAGGGCTTGCAGCCCTGCACCCGCCGAATCAACGTCCGAAGCCGGAGCAACGTCAAAAGCCGGGTTCCTGGGGGATGGCGGGGTGGGTCCGGTTGAGGGGGACGCCGTGAATACGTCCATGTAGGCTCGGTCGCCGCATCCATGCGGCTCACGCCCCCTCAACCGGACCCACCCCGCCTTCGACAGTTTTCCGCGATCTGTCGGAGCACGGGGTCGGATCCCGTTGCTGCGCAACGGGCTCTGACCCCATTTGAATATCGATATCTGGGAGGAAAATCGTGTCGACCAAGGTCGACACCTACCAGAAGCCCGTCTGAGTCGACGCAGTAGATCCACGCCATGCGTGGATGATTTATTCGATATCTGACAGATGTGCCGACCAACGGTCGGCACCCACCACCAGCAGGTTCCAGCAGCCGCGTGAACCTGTCGAAGGCGGGGCACTGTGGGTTTGCGGGGTGTGAGCCGCATGGGTGCGGCGACCAAGCCCCCATGGATGGGTTTACGGCGTCCCCGCACACCCACAGTGCCCCGCCATCCCTCGGAATGCCGCTGTGTCTTTTGACGTTGATTGCAGCAGGTGCAGGGCTGCAAGCCCTGCCGACCCCCCCTTAACCCTCCGGCGGGCAGTAGGCCTTGATGGCCGCTTCGGCCAAGCCCTTCTGCGCGCTGCGCTGCTCCGGCGTCAACGCGGTATCGGCCTTGCCATCCCCGTCGGTGTCCTGCATCACCGGACCGGTGCCCGCCAGCAGGGTCACATTGGCCCGGGCAGTGCTGCACTGCTCCGGTACCGGCGCGGCCTCGGCGGCGGCCGGTGCGGCCGGCTGCGTGCCGCGGGCCTGCTCCCGGGTTTCGTATTTCGCCCCGGCCGGCGGCGTCTCCGAATACTGGGTCACGCCCTTGGCATCCTTCCACTTGTAGACGGGCCCGGCCACCGCGTTGGCACTGGCCAACAGCAGCAGGCATCCCAGGCAGGACAAGGCACGCATGGCAAACTCCGCGGAATGGGCGTAGAACGCCGATTGCAGCATTGCCGCCGACCGCTGGCAAGTCGATTAAACTGGATTCCATGGACCCGATCACACCGCCGCCGCGTTCGCGCACGATTTACCTGCTGCCCAACCTGTTCACCACCGCCGGGCTGTTCTCCGGCTTCTACGCCATCATCGCGGCGGCCAATGGCGATTTCGTCAATGCCAGCATCGCGGTGTTCGTAGCGGCGGTGATGGATGGCCTGGATGGCCGCGTTGCCCGCCTGACCGGCACCAGCAGCGAATTCGGCGTGCAGTACGACTCGCTGGCCGACCTCGTCAGCTTCGGCATGGCCCCGGCGCTGGTGATGTACCACTGGTCGCTGTCCGAGCTGAAGTACGACGGCGAACTGCTCGGCCGTCTCGGCTGGGCGGTGGCCTTCCTGTATGCCGCCTGCGCGGCGCTGCGCCTGGCCCGCTTCAACACCCAGGTGGCCGTGGTCGACAAGCGCTGGTTCGTCGGCCTGGCCAGTCCGGCCGCGGCCGGGCTGATGATGTCCTTCGTCTGGGCCTTCGCCGATGGCAGCCTGGGCTGGAACGGCAACGAGCTGCGCTTCGTCGCGCTGGCCGTCACCGTGGTCGCGGCCCTGCTGATGGTCAGCCGCATCCGCTTCTGGAGCTTCAAGGGCGGTGCCGCCAAGGGCACCCGTTCCGACCGTGTACCGTTCCTGGTGCTGGCGCTGGTGCCGATCGCCATCGCCATCGCGGTCATCGACCTGCCACGCGTGCTGTTCGTGGTGGGCATCCTTTACGCGCTGTCCGGCCCGGTGATGTGGGCCCTGCAGCGCCTGCGCAAGAAGCCAGAGGCGGCGTGAGCCAGGACCTGCCCGTGTTGTGGTCCCCGGCCCAGCAGGCCTGGCTGCAGGCCATGGGCTATACCGTCTACCACGACGGCCAGCTGGCCGCCGAGCTGGACGCGGCCCTGCAGTTGAGCGTGGCCGAGGCCGAAGCGGCGTCAGCGCCGGTGCGCAGCGAAGCGCCGCGGCAACCGCCACGCCAGGCCGACGCGCCGGCCGAACGCGCACCGGTGCAGTACGAGCGTGGGGCGCCGCCGTCGCGGACCACGCCGGTGGCCGCACCCGATACCGCGCCGGCCGCCTCGCGGCCGCAGCCCAGCGGCAACGCGCGGCAGCCGTCGGTGCGCCTGCCTGATCGACTGCAGATCGCGCTGCTGCGGGCCTCCGGCTGCAATCCGAATGATCCGGCCACGCAGGCCCTGATGGACAGCTGGCCACTGGAACAGCTGCGTCGCGACCCGGCAGCCAAGCGCGCGCTGTGGCCGCAGCTGCGCGCGCTGCGCAAGCGGGGCGCACCGTGAGTGCGGTCGCCCGGCCGGGCCCGGTGTCGATGCGCGCCCTGCGCGAAAGCGACCTCAATGCGGTGATGGCCATTGAAGTGCGTGGCTACCCGTATCCGTGGACGCGCGGCATTTTCCTGGACTGCCTGCGTGCCGGCTACCCGGGCCTGGCCATGGAGCGTGACGGCCTGCTGATCGGTTATGGCGTGCTGAGCCTCGCCGCCGACGAAGCCCACGTGCTGAACATCTGCATCGATCCGCTGGAGCAGTCGCATGGCCTGGGCCGGCAACTGATGCGCGCGCTGGTGCGCCTCGCCGGTGACCGGGGCGCGCAGCGCGTGTTCCTCGAAGTGCGTCCGTCCAACACCTCGGCGCTGGCGCTGTACCACAGCGAAGGGTTCAACGAGATCGGGCGCCGCCCGCGTTACTACCCGGCCGCCAACGGCCGCGAGGATGCGCTGGTGATGGCGATCGAGCTGGTCAACGACGACCTGCAGACGATGCCGCCGCTGTAACGGAGAAGGATTGCCGCCGCGCTCGCCGGGCATGGCCCGGCGCTACCGATGGATGGTTTATGCCATCCGCAGCGCCAGTACGCCGCCGATGATCAATCCCGCCGCCAGCCAGCGTACGCGCGGCACGCGTTCGCGCAGCACGAACACCGAGATCAGCAGGGCGAACAGGATCGACGATTCGCGCAGCGCCGATACCATCGCCACCGGTACCTGGGTCATCGCCCACAGCGCCATTGCATACGATGCGGTGGTGCCGACGCCACCGGCCAGGCCCAGCGGCCAATGCTGGCGCGCATAGGCCAGCACCGCACCACGCCGCGTGTACAGCGCCCACAGCGGCAGTGGAATACCGGACAGCAGGAACAGCCACAGCGTGTAGCCCAGCGCGCTGCCCGACTGGCGTGCGCCGTGCGCATCGACCAGCGTGTAGGTGGCGATCATCATCGCCGTCAGCAGCGGCAGGCCGAGCTGGCCGCCACGCGCGCCCAGCGCCATGCACAGGATGCCGGTACTGACCAGCACCACGCCCAGCCACGCGACCGCGGGCAGCGACTGGCCGAACAGGCTGCCGGCCAGCGCGACCAGGATCGGCGCGCAGCCACGCATCAGCGGGTAGGCCAGGCTCATGTCCACCTGCTGGTAGCAGCGTGCGACCAGGCCGTAGTAGGTCACCTGCAGCAGCACCGACGCGGCCAGCCACGGCCAGCTGTCCGCCGCAGGGACGGGCAGGAAGGGCAGGGCGGCAGCCGACAGCAGTGCAGCGCTGCCGGTGACCAGCACGGTGCCGAGGAACTTGTCCGGCCCGCGCTTGACGATCGCGTTCCAGCTGGCATGCAGGGCAGCAGCGGCGAGGACCAGCAGGAAGATGGAAAGCGGCATCGCCCGATGATGCCATGGGGCAGAAATGGAAACGCCGGGCAGTGCCCGGCGTTTCCAATACCGCGTTGGTAGCTGCCAACTTTGGTTGGCACCCGGACCGCAGCCGTTACAGCTTCGCGCGCTGTTCCTGCAGGCCGGCCAGCTGGGTGTTCCAGTCGACCAGGCGCACGCGCTCCTGCTCGACCACGGCCGGCGGCACCTTGTCGGTGAACTTGGCCAGCTTGGCCTCGCTCTTTTCCTTCTCGCTTTCCACGCGCTTGATCTCCTTGTCCAGGCGCGCGCGCTCGGCATCCAGATCCACCAGGCCTTCCAGCGGCACCAGCAGCTTCAGCTCGCCGACGATCGCGGCGGCGGCCGGCGGCGCGCTTTCGCCTTCGGCCAGCCACTGGATGCTGTCCAGCTTCAGCAGGAACGACAGCGAAGCGCTGAAGCGTTCGATGCGCACGCGGTCCAGCTCCAGGCCGGCCTGCAGGCGCAGCGGCACCAGCTTGGACGGGGCCACGTTCAGTTCACTGCGCACGCGGCGCACGGCACTGATCACGGCCTTCAGCCATTCCACATCGGCCTCGGCCTGGGCGAAATCGCCGGCGAATTCGTCGGCGGTCGGGTACGGGCGCAGCGACAGGGTGGCTTCGGCCAGGCCCAGGCGCGGGGCCAGCTGCTGCCACAGCTGTTCGGTGATGAACGGGGTGAGCGGGTGCAGCAGGCGCAGCAGCGCTTCCAGCACGTACAGCAGGGTGTGGCGGGTGCTGTCGGCATCGGCGGCGTCAGCACCGTTCAGGGCCGGCTTGCTCAGTTCCAGGAACCAGTCGCAGAACTCGTTCCAGGCAAACTCGTACAGGCACTGTGCCAGCAGGTCGAAGCGGTAGTTGGCGTAATGGCCCTGCGCCTCGGCGGAGACCGCGGCCAGGCGCGCCAGGATCCAGCGCTCGGCATCGGTGCGCGGGCTCGGCACGCCATTGAACGCAGCACCCTCGGTGTTCATCAGGGTGAAGCGGCTGGCGTTCCACAGCTTGTTGCAGAAGTTCTTGTAGCCCTCGGCGCGGTTCATGTCGAACTTGATGTCGCGGCCATGGGTGGCCAGCGCGGCGATGGTGAAGCGCAGCGCGTCGGCACCGTGGGCGGCGATGCCGTCCGGGAATTCCTTGCGGGTGGCCTTCTCGATCTTCTCCACCATCTTCGGCTGCATCAGGCCGCCGGTGCGCTTGGCCACCAGGTCGTCGATGGCGATGCCGTCGATGATGTCCAGCGGGTCGAGCACGTTGCCCTTGCTCTTGGACATCTTCTGGCCCTGGCCGTCGCGGATCAGGCCGGTGAAGTAGACGTCCTTGAACGGGATCTTCCCGGTCAGGTTGTCGGTGGCCATGATCATGCGTGCCACCCAGAAGAAGATGATGTCGAAGCCGGTGACCAGCACCGACGACGGCAGGTAGCGGTCGAAGCCACGCTCGGCCATGGCCTGCGCGTTCGGCCAGCCCAGGGTGGAGAACGGCCAGATCTGCGAGGAGAACCAGGTTTCCAGCACGTCGCTTTCCTGGCTCAGCACCACGTCGCTGCCCAGGTTGTGCTTGGCGCGCACTTCGTCTTCGCTGCGGCCGACGTAGCAGCTGCCGGTGGCGGCATCGAACCAGGCCGGAATGCGGTGGCCCCACCACAGCTGGCGGCTGATGCACCAGTCCTGGATGTTGTTCATCCAGTGGCGGTAGGTGTTGATCCAGTTCGGCGGCACGAAGGCGATGCTGCCGTTCTCGACCAGCTCCAGGCCACGACGCGCCAGCTCGTCCATCTTCACGAACCACTGGTCGGTCAGATAGGGCTCGATCACCTGGCCGGTACGGTCGCCGCGCGGCACCTGCAGCTTGTGCGCCTTGGTTTCGACCAGCACGCCCAGGTCTTCCAGTTCGCCCAGCACGGCCTTGCGCGCTTCGTAGCGGTCCATGCCCTGGAAGCGTTCGGGCGCGTTTTCATTCAGCGCCGCCACCGGGGTGAACAGGTTGATCATCGGCAGGCTGTGGCGCACGCCCACCTGGTAATCGTTGAAATCGTGCGCCGGGGTGACCTTGACCACGCCGGTACCGAATGCGCGGTCCACGTAGTCATCGGCGATCACCGGCACGCGGCGGCCGGTCAGCGGCAACACCACGCTCTTGCCGATCAGGTGCGCGTAGCGCTCGTCTTCCGGGTGCACCATCACCGCGGTATCGCCCAGCAGGGTTTCCGGGCGGGTGGTGGCCACGACCAGGTAATCGCGGGTTTCGCGCAGGGTTTCCACGCCGTCGGCATCGCGCTCGACGTGCTCGTAGCTCAGGCCTTCATCCAGCGTGTAGGCGATCGACCACAGGAAGCCGTCTTCCTCGGCGCTCTCCACTTCCAGGTCCGAGATCGCGGTCTTCAGCACCGGGTCCCAGTTGACCAGGCGCTGGCCGCGGTAGATCAGGCCCTGTTCGTGCCAGCGCACGAAAGCTTCGATCACCGCTTCGGACGGCTGCGGGTCCATGGTGAAGGTGCTGCGCGACCAGTCGGCCGAGGTGCCCAGGCGGCGCATCTGCCGCTCGATGATGTCACCGGACTGCTGCTTCCACTCCCACACCTTGCCGATGAAGCCTTCGCGGCCCAGCGAATCGCGGGTCTCGCCCTTGCCTTCCAGCGCCAGGTTGCGGCTGACCACCATTTCAGTGGCGATGCCGGCATGGTCGGTACCCACCTGCCACAGCGTGTCGTAGCCGCGCATGCGGTGGTAGCGCACCAGCGCATCCATCAGGGTCTGCTGGAAGGCATGGCCCATGTGCAGGGTGCCGGTCACGTTCGGCGGCGGCAGCAGGATGGTGTAGGGCTCGCCCTTGCCGGACGGCTTGAAGTGGCCGGCCTTCTCCCAGGCCTCGTAGAGGTCGGTCTCGAAGGACTTCGGGTCGTAGCTGGAGGCGAGTTGGGTCATGCGGGGGAACCAGGAGGTAATCGTTGAAGGATCAGGGCAGCGGGACGGCCCATCAAGGGGGCCACGCCGCGCTCACATGTCGTGCTTGTTCAGGTCGTAGCCGGCGGTCTTGTACTGGCGCCAGCGTTCGCGCAGCGGTTCGCGCGCTTCCGGGTCGGCCGGCACCACTTCCAGCACGCGCTCGCACTGGCCCAGCCAGGGTTCGTCGCGCAGGTTGATCACCAGGGGGCGCATCGGCGCCTCGTCCCCGGGGATGGAAATGAGCACCACGGCCTCTTCCTCGTCCACGTCCTCGCCGACGATCTGGTGCGGGATGTAGGCATCCTCGTCGAACGACCACAGCAGTTCGTCCAGCTCTTCGGCCTGGGCCTGGTCGCGGGCCAGCACCAGGGCGGGCAGCCCGGCATCGTTGGCCTTGCGCGCCAGTTCGCAGACCAGGCGCAGCGGCTCGGTCAGGAAACGGGGCTTGGCGATCAGGTAGAAATCAGCGCGGGGCATGGCAGGGTCCGGGTCGGGCAGGGGCCCGGCATGCCGGGCGGGCAGGCCGGAGGATGCCCCGGCCGGCAGGCGCCGGCCAGGGGCAGGTACGGCATCAGGCGCGGGCGACCTGGTCCAGCAGCCACTGGCTCAGCAGGCCGACCGGGCGGCCGGTGGCCATGCCACGCTTGCCTTCATCACTGGCTACGCCGGCGATGTCCAGGTGGGCCCAGCGCTGGCCTTCGGCAAAGCGCGACAGGAAGCAGCCGGCGGTGATGGCGCCGGCCCAGCGGCCGCCGATGTTGTAGACGTCGGCGAAGCTCGAATCCAGCATCGGCTGGTATTCGTCCCACAGCGGCAGGCGCCAGGCGCGGTCGAACACGTGCTCGCCGGCGGCCAGCAGCTCGTTGGCCAGGTCGTCGTGCTTGCTCATCAGGCCGGCGGTCTGGTGGCCCAGGGCCACCATGCAGGCGCCGGTCAGGGTGGCCACGTCGACCAGGGCCTGCGGCTCGAAACGCTGCGCGTAGGTCAGCGCGTCGCACAGGATCAGGCGGCCTTCGGCGTCGGTGTTGCCCACTTCGATGGTCTTGCCCGACATCGAGGTGATCACGTCGGACGGGCGGTAGGCATTGCCGTCGATGGCGTTTTCCACGGCCGGCACGACCACCACCAGGTTCAGCGGCAGCCTGGCCTTCACGGCGGCGACGAAGGTGCCGATGACGTTGGCGCCACCGCACATGTCGTACTTCATCTCCTCGATGCCGCCCTGGGTCTTCAGGTTGACGCCACCGGTATCGAAGGTGATGCCCTTGCCGACCAGCACGTACGGCTTGGCGTCGGCCGCACCGGTCCACTTCAGCACGACCAGGCGCGGGCGGTTGGCCGAGCCGCGGGCCACGGCCAGCAGCGAGCCCATGCCCAGCGCTTCCATCTGGTGCTCGTCGAGGATCTCGGCCTCGGCGCCGTCGTGCTCGCCGGCGAACTTCACGCCCACTTCAGCCAGGTAGGCCGGGGTGCAGTAGTTCGGCGGCAGGTTGCCCAGTTCGCGGGCGAACTCGACACCGGCGGCGATGGCCTGGCCCTGGGCCAGGGCCTGGGCGTCATCACCGGCAATGGCCAGCTGGGCCAGGCCGGCGTCGTCGGCCTTCTTCTTGCCCAGGGTGGCGGTGTAGCGGTAGGCGGCGTGGTCGGCGGCGATCACGGCCTGGCGGATCGCCCAGGCGGCGTCGCGGTCCTTGACGGCCACTTCGGACAGGGTGAACAGCGCGCTGCGGGCGGCGCCGGCCTTCAGCGCGCGCACGGCGTCGCCGACGGCCTTCAGGTACTGCGGCACGCCGAAACGGGCGGCTTCGCCCAGGCCGACCACCAGCACGCGCGGGGCGCTGACGCCCGGCAGGTCATGCAGCAGGGTGGTGGCGCCGGTCTTGCCGGACAGGTCGCCGCGCTGGGCCAGGGCGGCCAGGCGCCCACCGCTGGCGGCGTCCAGGGCCTGGGCGGCCGGGGTCAGGGAGTGGTCGGCATAGGCGCCGACGACCAGGCAGTCGACGCTGGCGGCGGCCGGAGCGAGGTGGTTCAGGGTGAATTCGAGGGCCATTGAGCAGATTCCATTGGCGAGTCCGTACAATCGCAGGCCGTTTACGCCCAGACAGTAGACTGGGCGGCACCGCGAACGAACCCCAGAGTTTAAACCACCGCCCCATGCTGAAGCTCGACCGATACCTGCTGGGCGATTTCGTCCAGAGTTTCCTGGCTACCCTGATCGTCCTGCTGGTGGTCAGCGTGGGCGGCGTGCTGGTGGACATCCTCGGCAACATCGCCGACGGAAGGCTGCCGGCCAAGCTGCTGTTCTCGCAGCTGGGCCTGCAGTTCATCGCCTACATGCCGCTGATCCTGCCGCTGGCGCTGATGCTGGGCCTGCTGCTGGCCATTGGCCGCCTCTACCGCGATTCGGAGATGGCGGTGCTGACGGCCATCGGCGTTGGCCCCAGGCGCCTGATGCGGCCACTGCTGATGCTGGTGGTGCCGGTGGTGCTGCTGGTCGGCGCCTGCTCGCTGTGGCTGGGCCCCTGGGCCGGCCGCACCGCCGAGCAGATGATCCAGGACGCCAACCGCAGCGTGCTGATGGCCGGCCTGGAGCCGGGCCGGTTCACCCCGCTGCCCAATGGCGGCGTGGTCTACCTGTCCTCGATCTCGCCCGATGGCACCACGCTGGGCCGGGTGTTCCTGCAGCGGCAGAAGGATGACCGGCTGGAAGTGGTGTCCGCCGCCGGTGGCCGCATGTTCTTCGAGGGCAAGCAGCAGCGCTTCCTGGAGCTGGACGATGGCCACCAGGTGGAAGGCCCGCTGGCTGGCGCGCTGGATTACCGGCTGGCCACCTTCGCCCGCAATGACGTGGCCCTGCCCGACGGCGCCCAGGCCAAGGCCGAGGATGACCCCGAGCTGATGCCGACCCTGCAGCTGCTGGGTGACGACCGGCCTGAGGCCAAGGCCCAGCTGCACCGCCGCATCGCCCCGCCGCTGATCGCCCTGGCCTTCGCCCTGCTGACCGTGCCGCTGGGCCGCAGCTCGCCGCGCCAGCAGCGCTACGGCCGCATGATGCTGGCCCTGCTGGCCTACATGGTGGGCACCAACCTGACCTTCATCGGCGCCGGCTGGATTGCCGACGGCCGCATTCCCGGCGCGCTGGGGCTGTGGTGGCTGACCCTGCCGCTGCTGGCGTTCGCCATCTGGATGTACGCGCGCGATGGCCGCCTGGCCCGCCCGAAGGGAGCCCGCGCATGAAGCTGCGTCCGATGCGTTTCGATGTCTACCTGGGCCGTGCGGTGTTCACCACCGTGCTGCTCACCTGGGCGGTGCTGACCGGCCTGGACGTAGTGATGGCCTTCTCCGGTGAGTTCAAGGATATCGGCAAGAACGGCTATTCGCTGGGCCATGCCGCGGCGTGGGTGCTGTATACCGTGCCCCGCCGTGCCTACACCTTCTTCCCGACGGCCGCGGTGATCGGCGCGCTGATGGGCCTGGGCCAGCTGGCTGCCACCTCCGAGCTGACCGCGCTGCGCGCGCTGGGCCTGTCGCGCAAACGCCTCAGCGTCTCGGTGGCGATCGCGCTGTCGCTGCTGACCGGCGTGATGGTGATCAGTGCCGAGACCATTGGCCCGTGGGGCCAGAGCCGTGCCGATGCGCTGAAGATGAGCGCCAAGTGGGGCACCGATGTGACCACGGCCCGCTATTCGGGCCTGTGGGCGCGCGAGGGTGACACCTTCCTCAATGCCGCCACCGGCGAAGAGCAGCTGGTCGGTGACAAGGGCACGCGGCTGATCCTGCGTGACGTGCGCCTGTACCGCATTGCCGGGGATGGCAACATCGTGTCGCTCACCCATGCGGCCACCGCCGAGCACGACAAGGACGGCTGGGTGCTGACCGGGGTCAAGCGCGACACCTTCGCCGAGCGTGGCGCGACCCGCGAGGAAGCCGAACGCGAACGGTGGGACTCCAAGCTGGATGCCGGCGCACTGGCGACCGGCATCGCCAAGCCGCGCAACCTGAGCGTGTCCGAGCTGCGCACCAGCATCGAGTACCGCGAGCGCAACAACCTCGATGCCCGTGATTTCGAGGATGTCTACTGGAGCCGCTGGTTCTACCCGCTGAACGTGCTGGCGCTGTGCCTGGCCGCCGTGCCGTTCGCGTTCGGTTCGCTGCGCAGCGGCGGCATGGGCAAGCGCCTGTTCCTGGGCATCCTGTTCGCGCTGGGCTTCTGGCTGCTGCAGCTGTTCTTCGGGCGCATGGCCGGTGCGCTGAAATTCGATTACCGCATTGCCTACGCCTTGCCGCCCATCGTCATGCTGGCGGTCTCCGGCTGGCTGTTCCGGCGCAGGTAGCGCCGCCTTGCTTCACCGCGCGGGCGCATGCGGCGCCCGCACGCTCCACACCAAGGATGAACACCTTCAAGGATGAACATGCTCTTCAATCGCCTGGTTCCCGCTGTTGCCGCCCTGTTGTTGCTGGTGGGCTGTTCGCGCCCGATCGATTTCGAGATCGACAACCCGACCGACGCACCGGTCACCCTGTCCATCGACGCGCAGGCGCACGTCATTCCGCCGCACACGGCCGTGCCCATCAGCCTGGAGCCTGGCCAGTACCGGCTGCAGAGCGAAAAGATCGGCACCGTGCGCATGGTGGTCTACGCCGGCGGCATCGGCGGCCTGATCAACCCGACGCTGGGCGAGTACGTGATCGTGACCGAGCAGTACGTCACCAGCAAAACCAACTCCGGCGGCCTGGCCTCCAAGATCGAGCTGAATGACGTGGTGATTGATGGCCCGTACGTGAAGGCGACCGGCCTGTTCATTCCGCGCCGCTGGGATATCGGCCTGCTGGGCGAACTGCCGAGCGTGGTGATGTCCAACAGCCCGGATACCTCGTCTGATTACCGCACCAAGCTCTACAACGTGCCCGGCTTCTTCGAGTACCTGGATGCCGAGGACGATCTGCGCGCGGCCTTCGGTCCGGAGGGCTACCAGACGCCGGAAGCGACGGTCGAATTCACCCCGGCCACCCTGCCGGAACTGCCCGCCGCCTTCGAGGCCAAGGGCAAGCCGATGCGCGAACTGTATGCGCAGTACCTGGCGGCCAGCGATGCCGGCGAGCAGAAGCGCCTGAAGAAGGCCAGCCTGAAGCTGTGGCAGGACTTCGGCACGACCCGCGCGGCATTGAACGGCAAGATCCCGGTGCCCGACGACGTCAAGGCCACGGCGTTCTCGTTGCAGTTCTTCGAGCTGTGGGCGCAGCCAGCGGTGATCCTGCCGGAAGGCTGACCCGTAGCGTCGAGCTTGCTCGACGGCCGTGCAGCGTAGTCGAGCAAGCTCGACTCTACGTAGGTAGCGCCGGGCCACGCCCGGCGGACGCTCTCAGCGCTTGGGCATGCGCACCAGGCGCGTGCCGCTGGCGCGGTCGTGCCAGGTCAGGCGCTGGCGATCCAGCCACGCCCACCAGAAGCCCAGCCCGCCCAGCAGCAGTGACAGCGTGGCCACCGCGAAGCGCAGCCACAGCTGGCGGCGACGCAGCGGCGTGCCATCGCGCGATTCCAGTTTCAGCCGCCACGGCCGCATGCCCAGCGTCTGCCCGCCGCGGCGCCAGCTGGCCGTGGCGTACCACCCGGTCACCGCCCAGCACACGGCCCACAGCAGCCACTGCCACGCACTGAACGGCGCGATGTTCTCGCGCTGGGCGTGGCCACTGAAGGTGTAGGCCAGGGTGAACAGCGTGCCGGCCAGCATCCACAGGGCCAGCACCGGCAAGGCGTCATAGACCATCGCCAGCACGCGCCACGGCAGCAGCGCACGCGGGCGGGGCGTTCCAGTGGCGGCCGCAGGGGCCGTGTCGGTGGCGGGCTGGGACATGCGCCGAGCATACGCAAAGCTGGCCGCGCCCGCAGTGGCCCTCGTATCCTGCACGCATGGCCGTCATTTCCACCCCTGCCGAACGCCGCCAGCTGGTCACCCAGCTGCCGGAACTGCGCGCCGACGACAGCGTGCGCATCCAGCGTTTCCTCGATGCGATCTGGGCCGAGAACGGGCTGGCCCGCGCCACCCTGGACAGCTACCGGCGTGACCTGGAAGGCCTGGCGCGCTGGATGGATGGCCGCGATGGCGGCCTGGCCGGCATCGAGCGCCCGGGCCTGTTCGATTACCTGGCCTGGCGCACCCGCCATGGCTGGTCGCCACGCAGCAATGCGCGCCTGCTGTCGGCGCTGCGCGCGTTCTTCGCCGATGGCGTGCGCCGTGGCGAGCGCAGCGAAGACCCCAGCGCGCTGCTGGATCCGCCCAAGCTGCCCCGCCTGCTGCCCAAGGCACTGGCCGAAAGCCAGATCGATGCCTTGCTCGCCGCGCCGGACATCGACAGCCCGCTGGGGCTGCGCGACCGCGCCATGCTGGAACTGATGTATGCCGCCGGCCTGCGCGTGAGCGAGCTGGTGCTGCTGCCGGCCACCGCGGTCAACCTGCGCCAGGGCGTGCTGCGGGTGACCGGCAAGGGCAGCAAGGAACGCCTGGTGCCGCTGGGCGAGGAGTCGCAGCACTGGCTGGAACGTTACCTGCAGCAGTCGCGGCCGCAGCTGGTCGGCAAGGGCAAGGTGCACGCGCTGGCCGATGGGCAGACGCCGCTGTTCATCGAGCCGAGCCTGCATGCGTTGACCCGGCAGGCGTTCTGGCACCTGGTCAAGCGCCATGCGCAGGTAGCCGGCATCGACCCGGCGCGGATCAGCCCGCACGGCCTGCGCCACAGCTTCGCCACCCACCTGTTGAACCGTGGTGCCGACCTGCGCGCGCTGCAGATGCTGCTGGGCCACAGTTCACTGTCCACCACCCAGATCTACACCCTGGTCGCGCGCGAACACCTGCAGAAGCTGCACGCCCGGCACCATCCGCGCGGCTGAACGGCCAACGGCGGCAGCGGGGCGGTACGTGCGCACGGTCGCGGCCCGTCACGTAGGCCTGTGTCAGAATCCGGGGTCTGATTCCCAGCGGATTGCCCATGTTCCGATTTGCCATCGCTGCATTGTTCAGTGCGGTCAGCCTGACCGCCTGCGCCCAGCCGGCGCCGCCGGCCGCCAAGGCACCTGCCGCTGCTGCAAAGGCCGGTCCGGCCGCGCCTGCGGGTTCGCCCGAACAGGCCGTGCGTGCCGCACTGACCGCGCTCAACCCGGGCTTCGAAGTCGACTATGTCGGCGCGGCACCGTTCCCCGGTTTCCGCGAAGTTGTCGTTTCCGGCCAGCTGCTGTACGTCTCCGATGACGGCCGTTACCTGTTCCAGTCGCAGCCGTATGACACCCGCGAGAAGGCCCCGGCCAACAGCGAAGGCCTGCTGGGCTACCGCCGCCAGCTGCTGGCCAAGGCCAACCATGGCGACCGCATCGTGTTCGCCGCGCCCAACGCCAAGTACACCATCAGCGTGTTCACCGATATCGAGTGCGGCTACTGCCGCAAGCTGCACCAGGACATCGCCGAGCTCAACCGCAACGGCATCACCGTCGAATACCTTGCCTTCCCGCGCATGGGCCTGGGCAGCAAGGACTACACCGACATGATCTCGGTCTGGTGCGCGGCGGATCGCCGCCAGGCGCTGACCAATGCCAAGCGCGGCGGCAGCGTGCCGGCCAGGAACTGCACCAACCCGGTGGCCATGCAGTACACGCTGGGCCAGCGCCTGGGCGTCAACGGCACGCCCGCGATCTTCGCCCCCGACGGCACCCAGCTGGGCGGTTACCTGCCGCCGGCGCAGCTGCGTGCGGCGCTGGAGAAGCGCGCCGCCGCCAGCACCGCAGGTGGCAGCCGCTGATCGGAACGCCGCCGGGCATGGCCCGGCGCTACCGTGGATGGGCGGGTAGCGCCGGGCCATGCCCGGCGGATGCATCATGCAGGAAGGGCCGGGGACGCGATGCGTCCCCGGCTTTTTTCATTTCAGGCCATCACTGACCGCCTTGGTCAGCGTGCCCTGTGCATCGTCGCCACTGAACTCCCAGACGAACGCGCCGCCCAGGCCCTGCGTTTTCACGTAGCCCATCTTGCGGGTGATGTTGGCCGGGGTGTCGAAGCTCCACAGCGTGCTGCCGTTGTAGATCCACGTGGCACCGGCGGTGTTGTCGGTGTAACCGGGCCAGGCCAGGTTCTTCAGCACCTTCCAGTCTTCGATGCCAGCCTCGTAGGTGCCCGGCGCAGCACCGCCGGCGGTCTGGTACATGCCGTTGTTGCCGCTGGCCACGCCGGTCCAGCCACGGCCGTAGTAACCGATGCCGAGGTTGAGCTTGGCCGCCGGCACACCGCGGCTGATGAAGGCCTCGATGGCGTCGTTGCTGTTGTAGAGCTTCTGGTCGCCCGTGGACGGATCATTGGGCGAGTCGAACAGCGCGGACTGGTGATTGGTCTTCGCATCCCACGCGCCGTGGAAGTCGTAGGTCATCACATTGATGTAGTCCAGGTACGGGTGGTACGCGGCCGGGTCGGTGACGCGGACCTTGTCGATGCCCGCACCCACGGCCACGGTCAGCAGCAGGCCCGGGCGCACCGCATCGAGCTGGTGGCGGAATTCGGCCATCAGCGCGGTGAAATTGGCGTTGTCCTCCGGCTTGCCGCATTCGATGCCACACGCCACCGGGTACTCCCAGTCGATGTCGATGCCGTCGAACACGCCCAGTGCCGCGGCTGCGCCACCGGCACCATCGGTCACCGGCAGGTTGCCCTTGATGTACGCATCGATGCAGGAGGCGACGAAGGCCTGGCGGTTTTCCGGGCGTGCGGCGCTGGAGAAGCCGCGCGACCAGGTCCAGCCACCCAGCGAGATCAGCACCTTCAGGTCCGGGTACTTGGCCTTCAGCTGCTTGAGCTGGTTCCAGTTGCCGCGCAGCGGCTGGTCCCAGGTATCGGCGCTGCCGCTGACGCTCTCACCGGCAGCGAAGGCCTTGCTGTAATCGGCGAACGCATCGCCACCGGCACCGGTGTTCGGGTCCGACGGCTGGGTGATGCCGACTTCGCAGCGGTTGTTGCGCACGTTGCCGAAGGCGTAGTTGATGTGGGTCAGGCGCGCGGCCGAACCACTGCTGTCGATGTTCTTCACCCGGTAGTTGCGGCCGTAGATGCCCCATTGGGTGAAGTAGCCGATGACCCGCTTGCCGGTGCTGCCGCCGCTGCCGGCCAGGGTGGTGGCACTGACCGCGCTGCCCTGCGCCGACGCGTTGCCGGCATTGTCGCGGGCACGGATGCGGTAGCTGTAGGTGGTCGAAGCGGTCAGCCCGCCATCGACGTAGCTGGCGCTGGACGGCGAGCCGACCAGGCTGCCGTTGCGGTACACGTCGTAGCCGGCCAGGCCGCTGCCACCGGTGTTGTCGGTGGACGGGCTCCAGCTGAGCGCGATGCTGCTGGCAGTGCGGGTGCCCACCGCCAGGCCGCCGGGCACGCTGGGTGCGGTGGTATCGCCGCTGGCCGCGTTGACGGTGATGGTGATGGTGGGGGTGCTGGTGGTGGCGTTGTTGTTGTCGGTGGCCACCGCGCGCAGGGTGTGGCTGCCGGCGCTGGCGTTGGCCCAGCTGGCGCTGTACGGCGCGCTGGTGTCCACCCCGATCGAGCTGCCATCGCGGAAGAACTCGACCTTGCTGACGCTGCCGTCCGGGTCGCTGGCATTGGCGTTCACGGTGATCGTGCTGCCGGCGCTGAAGGTGGCGCCGTTGGCGGGCGAGGTCAGGCTGACCACCGGCGGCTGGTTGGCGCCGCTGCCGTCACAGGCACCGAGATTGGTGTAGTAGGGCGCCCCGGCCGGATGGTCCGGCGGTGCGTTCCAGATGTCCTGGTTCGCCCGGTACAGGACCCCTCCCTTCTGCAGGGTATCGCCGGCCCGGTAGATCTTGGCCTGGTCCCACTGCGCCACGCCGGCACAGCTGGCGGCCTGGGCCAGGCCGGGCAGGGCGGCAGCCCCGGCGGCCAGGGCCAGCAGCCAGGCCATGCGGCGCGGGCGGAGGGGGCGGGAGGAGCGTTCGGCACTGCGTACATCGGCACTCTGCACAAGCTTGTCGTACATGGTGTGTCTCCGACTTCCGGTGGCGCGCGGGCCGGATGGCACCGCGCGTGACGCAGGTCCGGACATCGCCCGGGGAAGGGCGACGGTGGGGGCGGACGGGGTACCTGGCTGGCCGGGGAGAGAGTCCGGGGCCAAGTGGGGACAACGTTGTCATCAATTGACCGGGTAATCCGTGAGCGAGCGCATGGTTCCGGGATTCGGGTATTCCGGCATTCCGGCGAAGAGCGGCGCTGGCGCGGGGTTGGCTGCCATCGGCGGGGCCCCTTCGTGGCTGGGGATTTCCGCGAACAGCGGATTTCTGGGGGGAGGGGCGGGGGGGGGGGGGGGGGGGGGGGGGGGGGGGGGGGGG
>NZ_JBYSZR010000016.1:0-94880 GCF_058787375.1 Stenotrophomonas sp. FW305-3-2-15-E-LB1 | reverse complement strand
TGGTGCGCCCGGAGAGATTCGAACTCCCGACCGCCTGGTTCGTAGCCAGGTACTCTATCCAACTGAGCTACGGGCGCGCGGTACACAATCAATTTTGTTACTACATTTTACTGCATCTTCCAGCGGCGGATGCTGGAAGCCTGTCGAGTGGTGCGCCCGGAGAGATTCGAACTCCCGACCGCCTGGTTCGTAGCCAGGTACTCTATCCAACTGAGCTACGGGCGCCCTGCGACAGGAGCGGAATTATGCGGATGTCGGCGGCTGCCGTCAACGCTTTTGTGAAAATTTTCATTCAACTGAATGAAAAAGTGCTCAGCCACGGCATCCGGCGCCTTCATCCAGGCGAAGTGATCCGCACGCGTACCCAGTTCCTGCGCGGAAAGCACGCGCACGCGTGAGGCTACATTCGGCAGCTTCGCCAGCAGTGCCTGCATTGATCCGAGGGGCGCGAACCAGTCATCGGCCATCAGTACCGCCTGCGCGCTGCCATGGATGCGCGTCAACTGCGCATCGAGGTCTTCGTGCATGCCGACGGCGGCGTAATGGTTGTTCAGGCCCACGCGCGCCCAGTCGGCGATCAGCCCGCGTGCTTCGGTGCCGCCAAAGCCGAGGCGGCGACCGTGCAGTACCCCTTGCCGGCGCGCGATCCACGGCAGGAAGCGGTAGAACAGCGGCAACAGCCAGCCGCGCGGCGGCGGGAACACGCGCCAGAACGGCGTGCCGCTGGCCGCCAGCCACAGGCGCTGGAATCGATCCGCAGTGCGGCCGGCATGCAGGCAGGCCAGTTGCCCGCCCAGGCTGTGCCCGCCGATGATCCATGGCAGCGCGGCCTCTGCTTCGTCTTCGCGGCCCAGCACGGCCTGGCTGGCCGGCAGGTCCTGTTCGAGGATCTCGCGGTAGCCCCAGTCCGCCGTGCGCGAAGGGCGCAGGGAGCTGCTGCCGTTGCCGCGCCACTCATGCAGGTAGACAGCGATGCCGCGTGTGGCCAGGGCCTGCGCCAGCGGCACGTAGTGGCGTGCGGCCACGCCCAGTGCCGGCAGCCACAGCAGGCGGGCCAGTGGCCGTGGCGGCACGCAGGTGATGATTTCGTAACGGTGCCCATCGCCGCTGTCCACGGCGATCGTGCGCGGCGTATCGCTCATGCGTGCGGTGCCGCGCCGAAGTGGTCCAGCACGAGCACCTCGCTGCGCCCGGGCGCGTATCCCTGCTGCAGGCCGCGTGCCACGTAGTCGATGCCGGCTTCGCAGGCGTTGGCCAGGCTGAGCCCGTTGCACAGCTGTGCGGCGATGGCCGAGGCCAGCGTGCAGCCGGTGCCGTGTGCATCCAGCGGCAGCCGTGCGTGGATGAATTCCTCGCTGCTGACGCCGTCGAAGTAGCGGTCGATCACCCGGTTGCCTTCATGCAGGTGGCCCCCCTTCAGCAGGACGGCGCCGGCACCCATGTCCAGCAGGGCGGCGGCAGCCTGCTCGGCCTGGTCGGCGTTGCTGATGCTGCGGCCGACCAGCAGTTCGGCTTCGGGGGTGTTGGGCGTGATCAGCGTGGCCAGCGGTATCAGGCGTTTGCGCATGGCCTGCAGCGCGCTGTCTTCCAGCAGGCGCGCGCCGCTGGTGGCGACCATCACCGGATCGAGCACCACGTGTGCCGGGCGGCGTTGTTCAATCACGTCGGCGACGGTGTGGATCACCTCCGCATTGGCCAGCATGCCGAGCTTGACCGCGTGGATGTCGAAGTCATCGAAGCAGGCATCGAGCTGCGCGCGCAGGAAGGCGAGCGGCGGCACGTGCACGGCCGTCACGCCGCGGGTGTTCTGTGCAGTCAGCGCAGCGATGGCGGACAGGCCGTGTACGCGATGCGCGGCAAAGGCCTTCAGGTCGGCCTGGATGCCGGCGCCGCCGCCGGAGTCGGAACCGGCGATGGTGAGAGCGGAAGCGGGAGTGGTCGGGCTCATGCCTCGATTGTGCCGTGGTACCGCCTGTGAAAGTAGATCCACGCCATGCGTGGATGCCCCCGGTTCAATGCCGCCAGCGCGCCCACTGCTGGTAAAGCACATAGACGATACCGGTCAGCCCGGTCAGCAGGGCGGGGGCGAGCAGGGCGTCGTAGCGGAAATGCATGAACAACCACGCACCGAGAATGCCGCCGCCGAGGAAGCCGCTGATGATCAGCCCGCTCAGGGTCAGCCGGCGGACCTGCAGCGGCAGGCCGCGCAGCAGGTGGCCCAGGCCGATGCCGAGATCGGTGAACATGCCGCTCAGATGGGTGGTGCGCACCACCGCGCCGCTGAAGGTGGTGGCCATCGCGTTCTGCAGGCCGCACGCCATGGCAGCGGCCAGCGCACCCCAGATCTGCTGCTGTTCGAACAGCGGAATGGCCACCAGCAGCAGCGCCGATTCGATCGCCAGGGCCACGCCGTAGCGCCGGCCCAGCTGCAGCGTGTTGTCCTGGATCAGCAGGCCGCTGAGCATCGCGCCCAGCGAGAACGCGATCAGCAGGCCCCACAGATGGCCGACCGCGCGCCAGTCACCCTGGGCAATGGCCATGCCCAGCTGGCTGGTGCTGCCGGTCATGTGGCTCACCGCCTGGTGCTCGAAGCCCAGGAAGCCCACCACGTTGACCATGCCGGCCACGCTGGACAACGCCACCGCGCCGATCCAGACCCAGGTGGGCAGGCGTATTCCCATGCCGCCGCCTCAGGGCGACGGCACTTTGCCGCCGTTGAACTGCAGGTCGCTGAAGGTGCCGGTGGCCGGATCGAACACCGCACCCCAGAACTGCCGGCCGCCATCGCAGACGCGGATCGCTTCGCGGGCGGGGTTGCTGCCGGCGCCTTCAGGCAGGTGGAAAGCGTTGATGTAGATCAGCTGCTGGCCACCGCTTTCGATGCCCACGTACTGGCGGTCGAAATCCAGTACGCGCGGCACCTGGGCTTCCAGCAAGGACAGCTTGGCTTCCATCTGGTCCACCTGCTGCCGGCTGGGTGCCCAGTAGCCGCTCACCCGCCCGGCCTCGCGGCCGGGGCTGGTGCGCGAGCAGGTGTCCAGCACCTGCGCGGCGATGGCGGGGCGGGTCACCACCCACGATTGGCCGGTACGCTCGGCGGTCGGCACGCTGGCCGGGCCGCGCGTGGTGGTGCAGGCGGCCAGCGCGGCTGCGAGGGTGATCGCAGCCGTGGGCAGCAGCAGGCGGGTGCAACGGTTCACAACACCTCCGAAGCGTAATCGGCCAGGCGCGAACGTTCGCCGCGGCGCAGGGTGATGTGCGCACTATGCGGCCAGTTCTTGAAGCGGTCCACCGCGTAGGTCAGGCCCGAGGTGGTTTCGGTCAGGTACGGGGTGTCGATCTGCTCGACGTTGCCCAGGCAGACGATCTTGGTGCCGGGGCCGGCACGGGTGATCAACGTCTTCATCTGCTTCGGGGTGAGGTTCTGCGCTTCATCCAGGATCAGGTAGCGCGACAGGAAGGTGCGCCCGCGCATGAAGTTCATCGAGCGGATCTTGATGCGGCTGGCCAGCAGGTCGTTGGTGGCCTGGCGGCCCCAGGTGCCGCCTTCCTGGTTGTGGGTGAGCACTTCCAGGTTGTCGGTCAGCGCGCCCATCCACGGCGTCATCTTTTCTTCCTCGGTGCCGGGCAGGAAGCCGATGTCCTCGCCCACGCTGACCGTGGCGCGGGTCATGATGATCTCGCGGTAACGCTGCTGGTCCATCGTCTGCGCCAGGCCGGCGGCCAGCGCCAGCAGGGTCTTGCCGGTGCCGGCGGTGCCGAGCAGGGTGACGAAGTCGATCTCCGGGTCCATCAGTGCGTTGAGCGCGAAGTTCTGCTCGCGGTTGCGCGCGCTGATGCCCCACACGGCGTGGCTGCCGTGGCGGAAATCATCGACCAGCGACAGCACCACCTTGCCATCGCCGACCACGCGACTCACGCGCAGTTCGACCTCGTCTTCGCCGGGCAGGTAGACGTACTGGTTCGGGTACCACTCCTCGCCATCCTGCGCGAGGATCTCGTAATGCGTGCGGCCCTTGTCGCTCCAGCTGCGCAGGTCCTCGCCGTGGCGCTTCCAGAAGTCTTCCGGCAGCTCGGTGGCGCCGGTGTAGAGCAGGCTGAAATCGTCCAGCGCGCGGTCGTTCTCGTAGTCCTCGGACACGATGCCGGCGATGGCGGCCTTGATCCGCAGGTTGATATCCTTGGAAACGAACACCACCGGCAGGTCGGGGGTTTCTTCCTTCAGCGCCAGGATCGCGCCGAGGATGGCGTTGTCCGGGATGACCTTGCCGAAGCTCTTGCCCGCATCGAAATGGCTGGTCTGGAAGCGCAGCTTGCCGGCGCTCTGCTTGCCGCGCAGCTGCAGGCCGTTGGGGCGCTGCAGCGGAATGCCGTCGGCCAGGTTGTCCAGGCCCGATTCCTGCACCAGCTCATTGAGGAAGCGGCTCACCTGGCGGGCGTTGCGGCTCGCTTCGGAGGTGCCCTTCTTGCCGTTGTCCAGCTCCTCGATCACCTGCATGGGCAGGTAGACGTCATGTTCCTCGAACTTGAACAGCGCGGTGGGATCGTGCATCAGCACGTTGGTATCCAGCACGTAGATGCGCTTGCCTCGGGTCATCGTCATTTCCTGGTTACGGACAGGGAAAAACCACCACGGCCTGCTGCAGGGCAGGGTGGTGGCGGACACAGTGGGCGTTGGAACTCACTTGGATTGGGCGGCCTTCAGTTCGGCAAGCACGGCGTCGGCATGGCCGGCGACCTTGACCTTGCGCCAGGACTGCACGAGTTGGCTGTCGGGAGAAATCAGGAAGGTGCTGCGTTCGATGCCACGTACCTGCTTGCCGTACATGTTCTTCATCCTGATGACGTCGAAGGCGGTGCACAGCGCTTCGTCGGCATCGCTGACCAGCGGGAAGTTGAAGCCCTGCTTGGCGCAGAAGTTGTCGTGCGACTTCACCGAGTCGCGGGAGACGCCGAGCACGATCGCACCGGCCTTCTTGAATTCCGGCAGCAGCGCGTTGAAGTCGATGCCTTCGGTGGTGCAGCCCGGGGTGCTGTCCTTGGGGTAGAAGTACAGCACCAGCCACTGGCCTGCGTAATCGCCGAGGGTGGACTGGTCGCCGCCGGACAGTGCCAGCGGGAGGGAAAGGGTGGTGCTGTCCAGGGTATCGCCGTTGTTCATGAGGTCCTTCTGTCGAGCCTGGGTTGTTTCTACGACAATTGCATGAAACGCCACGCGCCCGTGAGAGGCGCGCGAAAATCCGCACGTCCGATCAGAATTTCATCGGGTCCATGATCGCGTCCAGGTTCAGGTGGTCGCAGAATTCGAGGAAATCGTCGCGCAGCGCGGCGATGTGCATGTTGGCCGGCACGCCGATGGTGACCTGCGCGCTGAACATTTCAGCACCGGTCTGCATGGCGCGGTAACGCGTGCTCTGCAGGCTCTCGATGGTGATGCCCTGGCGGTCGAAGAAATCGGCCAGCTGGAAAAGGATGCCCGGCTTGTCGGCGGCGATCACTTCGACGATGTACGGCAGCAGGTTGGACTGCGCCTGCTTGGCCTCGGTGCGGTACCAGACCAGCTTCAGGCCTTCCTCGCGCTCGAGCCGGGTCAGCATCGCTTCCAGCTTGGCCACCGAATCCCAGGAGCCGGTGGCCAGGGCGGTGACCGAGACATCGCGGCCGACCGTGGCCAGCCGAGCGTCCACCAGATTGCAGCCACTGTCGGCAATGCGGCGGGTGACGGACAGCAGGGGGGACTCCGGATGCGTCGTGTAGGCGTTGATCAGGAGGTGGTTTTCGCTCGGCGCGGGGCGCGGGGTGGTGTCGGTCAAGGCGATTCCGGGTAATGCATGGGTGAGTCTGAATGCCCGCCGGGGGCGGGAATCCACCGGTGTCCAGCATACTTGCCCGTGCTTTCGCGCCGCAAGTAACATTCAGGTGCCCCCGGCCTGTTGTGGCGGGCGCTTTCCTTCCCCAGCCAAGAGCAGCACGTCCTTGTCCCTTTCCGGCCTCATCACCGCGCTGGCGACCCCGTTCCGGGCCGACGGCTCCCTCGACCCCGACGGTTGGCAGCGCCTGCTGCACCTGCAGCTGGAGGGTGGCGTCCAGGGCGTCGTCGTTGCCGGCTCGACCGGCGAAGCAGCCACCCTGTCCGATGCGGAGTACGACCAGCTGCTGGCCAGCGCCGTCGAGCGCATCGCCGGCCGCGTCCCGGTCCTGGCCGGCACCGGCCTGTCCGGTACCGCCAAGACCATTGAACAGACCCGCCGCGCCGCCGCGCTCGGCGCCACCCACGCCCTGGTGGTGACCCCGCCGTACGTGCGGCCCACCCAGGCCGGCCTGATCGCGCATTACCGCGCCGTGGCCGACCAGGGCGGCCTGCCGGTGGTGCTGTACAACGTGCCCGGCCGCACCGGCTGCGACATGCTGCCGGAGACCGTGGCCGAGCTCGCCAGCCACCCGAACATCGTCGCCATCAAGGAAGCGGTGGGCGACATGGGGCGCGTGCAGGCCCTGCTGGCCCTGGCGGGTCCGGAGTTCGCCGTGCTCAGTGGCGATGACGCCACCGCCGCCCGCTCGATCCAGGCCGGCATGGCCGGGCTGATCTCGGTCGGTTCCAACGTGCTGCCCGGTGCCTACCGCCGCATGTGCGCGCTGGCTGCCGCCCACGAACATGACGCCACTGAATCCTGGGATGCGCGCCTGCAGCCGTTCCATGATTTCTGCGGTGTCGAACCCAACCCGATCCCGGTCAAGGCGCTGCTGCGCCGCATCGGCATCGGCCATGACCTGCGCCTGCCGCTGCTGCCGCTTTCGGCCGCACACCAGCCCGCGGCCGACCATCTCGCCGGCGACATCGCCGCCCTTGAAGCACTTTCCAGCCACTGACCTGTTGTCGTGGCCTGATCCAGGAGATCCACATGCGTCAATCCGTTTCCACTGTCCGCGTGCTGTCCTACGCCCTGCTTGCCATCGCCGTCGCTGCCGGCACCACCGGTTGCTTCAAGCGTGGCGCCAAGGGTGATTACGCCCTGGCGCCCGAAATGCGCCCGCTGGAAGTGCCGCCGGATCTGAACGTCCCGGCCGGTGCCGGTGGCAACCAGGTGCCGGCGCTGAGCTCGGCCACCAAGCCGGCCGCTCCGGCCGCCGCCGCCCCGGCCGCTGGCAACAGCGGTTTCACCATCCCGGGCAGCAAGGAAGAGGCCTTCGGCAAGGTCGGCACCGCGCTGCAAGGCGTGGAAGGCCTGACCATCGCCAGCCGCGCGCAGCTGCTGGGTTCGTATGACGTGGCCTATGAAGGCAGCAACTTCCTGGTCCGCGTGGTCGCCGTCGATGCCGGTGCCTACATCTCCGCGGTCGACCCGCGTGGCCTGCCGGCCACCGCCGAAGCCCCGGTGAAGCTGATTGCCGCACTGAAGGCGAAGCTGGCGCAGTAAGCGCGGTCGAGGTTCCGCCGGGCATGGCCCGGCGCTACCTTCCGCTCTGGTAGACGCCAACCTTGGTTGGCATCGACCCACAGAAAAGGGCGCCCAGGGCGCCCTTTTTTCGTTGCTGCAGGCGCTTCTCAGCGCTCCAGCAGCGGCAGCTTGTCCGGCTTGCCGTCCCACTCGCCGGCATCGGCGGGCGGATCCTTGCGCACGGTCAGCACCGGCCACTCCTTGGCGAGCTCGGCATTGAGGCCCACGAACACTTCCTGGCCGGCCGGGACATCGTCCTCCGGGAAGATCGCGTTGACCGGGCACTCCGGCTCACAGAGGGTGCAGTCGATGCACTCGTCCGGGTCGATCACCAGGAAGTTCGGGCCTTCGTGGAAGCAGTCCACGGGGCACACTTCCACGCAATCGGTGTGTTTGCACTTGATGCAGTTTTCGGTGACGACAAAGGGCATAAGGGGGGAGGCAGATCCGTCTTCAAGCGGACAATTCTAGAACAGGTTGAACGCGCGCGCTGCCGTTGGGTCAACCGGCACCGTGCGCAGTGGCGATTCTGGACAGGTGGCGAAGGTGTGCGGCCACCGCGCAGCGGCACTTTGCGGCACTGCACATTGCCAAGCCGGGGAAGCCCCCGGCAGACTCGTTGTCCATCGGTGGACAACGGGCGGTGAAGCGGTGCGGATCGCAGGGATGGGCAGGGCATGAGCGTGTATCTGGGCATCGACGCCGGCACGCAGAGCGTGAAGGTGATCGCCTACGACGCGGCGGCACGCACGGTGCTGGCGCAGCAGGCCCGGCCGCTGGAGCTGTCGGCGACAGCCGACGGCGGCCGCGAACAGAACGCCTCCGATTGGGTAAAGGCGCTGGTCGAGGCGATCCAGGCCCTGCCCGGGCCGGTGCGCGCGCAGGTGCGAGGGCTGGCGGTGTCCGGCCAGCAGCACGGCTTCGTGCCGTTGGGGCGCGACAACCGCGCGCTGGGCCCGGTCAAGCTCTGGTGCGACACCAGCACCAGCGCCGAATGCGAGGACATCACCGCCACCCTGGGCGGGGCGGCAGCGTGCATTGCCGAGGCGGGCAACGACCTGCGGGTGGGCTACACCGCATCCAAACTGCGCTGGACCCGCCAGCACCGGCCCGAGGTGGATGCGGCCCTGGACGGCATCGCCCTGCCGCACGACTACCTGAACCTGTGGCTGACCGGACAGCGCTTCATGGAGGCCGGTGACGCCTCCGGCACGGGCTGGCTGGATGTGCGCCGGCGCGACTGGTCCCCGGCGATGCTGGCGGCCACGGATGAGCGGCGTGACCTGGCGGCGCTGCTGCCGCCGCTGGTCGGCCCGGAGCAGGGCTTTACCCTGCTGCCGGCGGTCGCCGCACTGCTGGGGCTGCCGCCAGGCACCCGCGTGGCAGTCGGTGGCGGCGACAACATGATGGCGGCGATCGGCACTGGTGCGGTGCGCGAGGGGCGGCTGAGCATGAGCCTGGGCACCTCCGGCACGTTGTTCGCCTGGAGCGCCACGCCCTGCGTCGATGCGCAGGGGCGCTGGGCCGCGTTCTGCGCCTCCGACGGCGGCTGGCTGCCGTTGATCTGCACGATGAACTGCACGATCGCCACCGGCCAGGTCGCCGCGCTGCTGGGCCAGTCGCCCGCGCAGTGCGAAGACCTGCTGGCACAGAGCACGCCCGGTGCCGATGGGCTGGTGATGCTGCCGTACTTCAATGGCGAGCGCAGCCCCGACCTGCCGCTGGCGCGCGGCGCCCTGCATGGGCTGGACCTGCACAACCTGACCCCGGCCAACCTCTACCGCGCCGCGATGGAGGGCGCCAGCTACAGCCTGCGGCTGGGCCATGACGCGCTGGTCGAAGGTGGCCTGCATGGGCAACGCCTGGTGCTGACCGGCGGCGGCGCCAACAGCCCGGCGTGGCGCCAGCTGATCGCCGACCTGTTCCAGCTGCCGGTGGTCGTGCCGGTGCAGGCCGAAGGTGCAGCCTTCGGTGCCGCGCTGCAGGCGCTGTGGCTGTGCGAAGGGCAGGGCCGGGCGCTGGCCGATCTGGTCGATGAGCACCTGCAGTTCGACCCCGCCCTGGCCGCCCAGCCCGATCCCACGCGCGCCGCGGCCTACGAGGCCGGCTACCAGCGTTTCGTCCACCACCTGCAGGCGTTGACGCCGCTGTTCCAGCAGCGCCTGCCCTGATCCCGAAGAAGGAAGCATCGTCCATGGCAACCCCGTTCCATGTTGGTCAGCGTGAGTACTTCCCCGGCATCGGCCGCATCCCCTTCGAGGGTCGCGATTCCGACAACCCCCTGGCATTCAAGGTCTACGACGCACAGAAGCAGATCGGCGGGCGCAGCATGGCCGAGCACCTGCGCTTTGCCGTGGCCTACTGGCACAGTTTCTGCGGCGCCGGCCAGGACCCCTTCGGGCCGGGCACGCGGGCCTACCCGTGGGACCACGGCGATACCGCGCTGGCCCGCGCCGAAGCGCGCTGCGACGCGGCGTTCGAGTTCTTCACCAAGCTGGGCGTGCCGTACTGGTGCTTCCATGACGTGGACCTGGCGCCGGATGCGGACGACATCGGCGAGTACCGCGCCAACCTCGCGCACATGGTCGAGCTGGCCCGCGAGCGCCAGCAGCAGACCGGCATGCAGCTGCTGTGGGGCACCGCCAACCTGTTCTCGCACCCGCGCTACATGAATGGTGCAGCCACCAACCCGGACTTCGCCGTGGTCGCGCGCGCGGCCGTGCAGGTGCGTGCCGCGCTGGAAGCCACCGTGGCGCTGGGTGGCAGCAACTACGTGTTCTGGGGTGGCCGCGAAGGCTATGCCTGCCTGCTCAACACCGACATGAAGCGCGAACAGGCGCATCTGGCCCGGTTCCTTGCCGCGGCCCGCGACCATGGCCGCAGCATCGGCTTCCGGGGCACTTTCCTGATCGAGCCCAAGCCGATGGAGCCGATGCACCACCAGTACGACTTCGACAGCGCCACCGTGGTCGGTTTCCTGCGCGAGCACGGCCTGGACGGCGATTTCAAGCTGAACATCGAGGCCAACCACGCCACCCTGTCCGGGCATACCTTCGCCCACGACCTGCAGGTGGCTGCCGATGCCGGCCTGCTGGGCAGCATCGACGCCAACCGCGGCAACCCGCAGAACGGCTGGGACACCGACCAGTTCCCGACCGACCTGTACGACGCCGTCGGCGCCATGCTGGTGGTGCTGCGGCAGGGCGGGCTGGGCCATGGCGGCCTGAACTTCGATGCCAAGGTGCGCCGCGAGTCGAGCGACCCGCAGGACCTGTTCCTGGCCCATATCGGCGGCATGGATGCCTTCGCCCGCGGCCTGGAAGTGGCCCATGCGCTGCTGCAGGCCTCGCCGCTGGAGACGTGGCGGCGCGAGCGCTATGCCAGCTTCGACCACGGCCCGGGCCAGGCCTTCGCCGCCGGCCAGCTCAGCCTGGACGACCTCTGCGCACATGCCCAGCAGGCCGGCGAACCGCGCCAGCGTAGCGGCCGGCAGGAAGCCTATGAGAACCTGCTGAACCAGTACCTGCTGCGCTGAGCGGCAGGCCCACCCCTTTCGCGGAAGACCCAATGTCCACAGCGATTCCTGCAAACGCCGGCACGCGCGGCGAAAACACCGCCTTCATCGTCCTGATCAGCTGCGTGGCCACCCTGGGGGGCTTTCTGTTCGGCTTCGACAGCGGCGTGATCAACGGTACGGTCGACGGCCTGCGCCAGGCGTTCAATTCCAGCGAGGCCGCGCTCGGCTTCGAAGTGGCGTCGATGCTGCTGGGCTGCGCGATCGGTGCATTCGTGGCCGGGCGGCTGGGCGACCTGCTGGGCCGGCGCAGCGTGCTGATCATTTCGGCGGTGCTGTTCCTGCTGTCGGCGCTGGGCGCGGGCGCGGCGCACGCCTCGTGGCTGTTCGTGGCCGCGCGCATGGTCGGCGGCTTTGCGGTGGGCGCGGCCAGCGTGATGTCGCCGGCCTACATCGCCGAAGTGGCCTCGGCGCGCTACCGCGGCAAGCTGGCCACGGTGCAGCAGATGGCCATCATCAGCGGCCTGTTCGCGGCGTTCCTCAGCAATTTCCTGCTGGCGCGCGCCGCCGGTGCCTCCACCGAGGTGCTGTGGCTGGGGCAGGAGGCGTGGCGCTGGATGTTCTGGATGCAGGCGATTCCGTCGCTGCTGTTCCTGGTGCTGCTGCTGGCCATCCCGGAAAGCCCGCGCTTCCTGGTGGCCAAGGGGCGCCAGGCGCAGGCCGAGGCGGTGCTGGTGAAGCTGTACGGTGCGGACGAGGCGCGGACCAAGCGCAGCGAGATCGAGGGCAGCCTGGCCCAGGACCAGCACCGGCCGAGCTTCGCCGACCTGAAGGACAAGGCCACCGGCCGCCTGCGCAGCATCGTCTGGGTGGGTATCGGCCTGGCGGTGCTGCAGCAGCTGGTGGGCATCAACGTGGTGTTCTACTACGGCGCGGTGCTGTGGCAGGCGGTGGGCTTCTCGGAAAACGATGCGCTGCTGATCAACGTATTGTCCGGCGCGCTGAGCATCGGTGCCTGCCTGGTGACGGTGCTGCTGATCGACCGCATCGGCCGCAAGCCGCTGCTGTGGGTCGGCTCGGTGGGCATGGCCGTTGCGCTGGCGCTGATGGTGGTGGCCTTTGCCAGCGGCAGCCTGGTCGATGGCAGGCTGCAGCTGTCCGACGGCATGGGCAGGCTGGCGCTGGTGGCCGCCAACGTCTACGTGGTCTTCTTCAACATGTCGTGGGGCCCGGTGATGTGGGTGATGCTGGGCGAGATGTTCCCGAACCAGATCCGCGGCTCGGCGCTGGCGGTGGCCGGCGCGGCGCAGTGGACGTCGAACTTCGCCATCACCGTCACCTTCCCGATGCTGCTGGCCGGCATCGGCCTGGCCGGCGCCTACGGCATCTACACCGTGGCGGCCTTCCTCTCGATCTTCTTCGTGGTCCGCTACGTGCGCGAAACCAAGGGCAAGGAACTGGAGCAGATGGAAGGCTGACGGCGGGCCTGCGTTTCAGCGCCTCCTTTCTCCGTGGGGGAGGCGGCAGGCCAGCCGATCCAGGACACGCCGTAAACCCATCCATGGGGGCTCGATGGCGCCATCCATGGCGCCAACGGTCCTGGATCGGCTGGCCTGCCGCCTCTCGACACATTGCGGGTGGCGGACGCAGGTCTGCGCGTCGGAGTTGAATTGGCTGCGGAGGAGCGAGGCTGTTCGTGCCGCCGTCGCGGGAAACTGTCAGGAGGGGGCGGGCCACCCTGGCCTGGACCGTTGGCGCCATGGATGGCGCCATCGAGCACCATGGAAGGGCTTTTGCGTGTCCAGGCCAGGGTGGCCCGCCCCCTCAAGCGCAGGAACAGGGAGGCGCCACAGCGACCAAGCGCCCGCAGCCAGCAAACCCCGGAAAACAGAAAAGCCCGCACAAAGGCGGGCTTTTTCGGTTCCTGCTGCGGCGACTGGTGCTCCCTAGGGGACTCGAACCCCTGTTTTAGCCTTGAGAGGGCCACGTCCTAACCACTAGACGAAGGGAGCAGTGTGTCGCTGCCGGGGCAGGAGCGCTAGTATATGCACCTCGATGCCATTGGGCAATCCCGAAACTTCAACCGGAAGCGCCAACATCATTTCCTCTGCTCCATCACCGTTCAGCCTGCGCGTCATCCCGCGCGACCAGCACACGATCTCCCGCAAGGACATCAGCCCCAATGCTTTGCGCGTGCTGTACCGCCTGCGCGATGCCGGCTTCGGCGCCTACCTTGTCGGTGGCGCGGTGCGCGACCTGCTGGTCAATGGCCAACCCAAGGATTTCGACGTGGCCACCGACGCCACGCCCGAACAGGTCAAGCAACTGTTCCGCAACTGCCGCCTGATCGGCCGCCGTTTCCGCCTGGCCCACGTGGTCTTCGGCCGCGAGATCATCGAAGTCGCCACCTTCCGCGCCAACAGCGATGACGGCAGCGGCGACCGCGAAATGGAAAACGGCATGCTCGTGCGCGACAACGTGTACGGCACCATCGAAGACGATGCCGTCCGCCGCGACTTCACCTGCAACGCCCTGTACTACGCCATCGAGGATTTCTCGGTGCGTGATTACACCGGCGGCTTCGAGGACGTGCAGGCACGCCTGATGAAGCTCATCGGCGACCCGGTGCAGCGCTACCAGGAAGACCCCGTGCGCATGCTGCGTGCGGTGCGCCTGGCCGCCAAGCTCGGTTTCCAGATCGAAGAAGGCACCGCCGCACCGATCCCGCACCTGGCCAACCTGCTCAACGAGGCCGCCCCGGCGCGCCTGTTCGAGGAAGTGCTCAAGCTGTTCCTGTCCGGGCACGGCGTGGCCAGCTTCGAAGGCCTGGAACGCTACGGCCTGTTCGACGTGCTGTTCCCGGAAAGCGGCAAGGCACTGAAGTCCAACCGCACCGGCGCGCTGCGCCGCATGCTGGTGGAAGGCCTGGCCAATACCGATGCACGCGTGGCCAACGACGAGCCCGTCTCGCCGGCGTTCCTGTTCGCGCTGCTGCTGTGGCCGGCCTACTGCCGCGCCCAGGCCAGCCTGCTCAAGCAGGGCGTGGCCCCGGAAGAAGCGCAGCGTCGCGCCGCCGACCGGGTCACCGTGCAGCAGCTGAGCACCATCGCCCTGCCGCGGCGCTTCTCGCTGCCGATGCAGGAAATCTGGCTGCTGCAGGCGCGCTTCAGCTCGCGCCAGCGCAAGCGCGTGTTCCGCACGCTCACCCACCCGCGCTTCCGCGCCGCGTTCGACTTCCTGGCCCTGCGCCAGGTCGCCTCGGCCGAGCACGAAGCCGACGTGGCGTTCTGGCGCGAGGCACAGGCGCAGTCCGGGCATGAGCTGGAATCCTCGCTGGATGCCATGCACACCGACGGTGGCGACGAGGAGGGTGGGGCACCGCGCAAGCGTCGCCGCCGTCGTCGTCGCACCGGTGCTGCCGGCGGCGGCGCTGCCGAGTAAGCCATGACCCTTGCCTGGATCGGCCTGGGGGCCAACCTGGGTGACGCGGCCAGCACCGTCCGCGCGGCCATCGCCGCGCTGGATGGGCTGCCCGGCACGCGGCTGCGCCAGGCGTCGCGCCTGTACGCCACGCCGGCCTGGGGCAACGAAGACCAGCCGCCGTTCGTCAATGCGGTGGCTGCGGTCGAAACCACCCTGGCCGCCGGCGATCTGCTGCAGGCGATGCTGGCGCTGGAGCAGCAGTTCGGCCGCGTGCGCGATGCTGCCGTGCACTGGGGCCCGCGTGCGCTGGACCTGGACCTGCTGCTGTACGGCGCGCAGGTGCTGGACGAGCCCGGCCTGCAGGTGCCGCATCCGTACCTGCACGAGCGCGCCTTCGTGCTGGTGCCACTGGCCGAAATCGCGCCGCAACTGACAATTCCCGGCCATGGACGCGTGCAGGATGCAGTGGTGCGGGTCGATGCCTGCGGGATCGCGCCGATAGGGTGATAATGACCGGGTTATCTCCCCCGGTTATCAGCACATGAGCACCCACGCAGACAGCAAGCCCTGGACCGTTCCCGCCCTGGCCGAGGCCAAGCGCAATGGCCAGAAGCTGGTCATGTTGACCGCCTACGACGCTGGCTTCGCCCGCACTTTCGACGCCAATGGCGTGGACCTGATCCTGATCGGCGATTCGCTGGGCATGGTCGTGCAGGGCCATGATTCGACCCTGCCGGTGACGGTGGCCGACATGGTCTATCACACCCGTGCGGTGTCCCGCGTGCTGCAGCGTGCGCTGCTGGTGGCGGACCTGCCGTTCGGCGCCGACGCCACCCCGGAACGCGCGCTGGACGCTTCGCTGCAGCTGCTGCAGGCCGGTGCAGAAATGGTCAAGATCGAAGGTGCCGGCTTCAAGGTCGACATCGTGCGCTACCTGGTCGAGCGCGAGATTCCGGTCTGCTCGCACCTGGGCCTGACCCCGCAGTCGGTGCTGCGCCTGGGCGGCTTCAAGATCCAGGGCCGTGGCGATGCCGCGCGCCAGCTGGTGGAAGACGCCAAGGCCGTGGCCGCGGCGGGTGCAGCGCTGATCGTGCTCGAATGCATGCCGACCCCGGTGGCCGCGGAAGTGACCGCCGCCGTCGACGTGCCGACCATCGGTATCGGTGCCGGCCCGCACTGCGATGGCCAGGTGCTGGTGCTGCACGATTTCATCGGCCTGGACAGCGGCCACCGCCGTCCGAAGTTCGTCAAGGACTTCCTGGCCGAAGGCGGCTCGGTGGCCGGTGCCACCCGCGCCTACGCCGACGCCGTGCGCGACGGCAGCTTCCCCGACGAACAGCACGCCTACGCCCAATGATCCAGACCTTCAACGAGCTCGGCGCGCTGCGCGAGCAGATCGCGCAGTGGAAGCAGCAGGGCCTGCGCGTGGCACTGGTGCCGACCATGGGCAACCTGCACGGCGGCCACCATTCGCTGGTGAGCCTGGCGCGCCAGTATGCCGACAAGGTGGTGGCCAGCATCTTCGTCAACCCGACCCAGTTCGGGCCGAACGAGGATTTCAGCCGCTACCCGCGCACGCCCGAGGCCGACGTGGCCGGGCTGGAGCAGGTCGGCTGCGATGCCGTATGGCTGCCCAGCGTCGAGGCGATGTACCCGCTGGGCGTCGAAAAGACCACGCAGATGCACGCCCCGGGCGTGAGTGAAGTCTTGGAGGGCGCCAGCCGCCCGGGCCACTTCGATGGCGTCTGCACGGTGGTGGCGCGCCTGTTCCTGCAGGTGCAGCCGGACGTGGCCGTGTTCGGCCGCAAGGATTACCAGCAGCTGGCCGTGATCAAGCAGATGGTGGCCGAGCTGTCGTTCCCGATCCAGATCGTCGGTGCCGAGATCGTGCGTGACGACGATGGCCTGGCCAAGAGCTCGCGCAACCAGTACCTGGACGCCAGCCAACGCCCGCTGGCGACCACCCTCCACCGCACCCTGCTGGGCATGCGCGAAGGTTACGTGGCCGGGCAGGCGCGCGCGCAGATCGAGGCTGATGCCACAGCCGCGCTGCAGGCCGCCGGCTTCAAGGTCGACTACGCGGTGCTGCGTACCCCCGAGCTGGCCGAGCCGACCTTCGACGGCGGTGGCCGGGTGGCGCTGATCGCCGCCCGCTTGGGCAGCACCCGGTTGATCGACAATCTGGAATTCTGAGTTCCGCCCGCAGGAGCGCCGGGCCTGGCCCGGCGCTACCTGAACGGGTTGCCGGCCGTGATGCCCCGCGCTGCGCGGGTGCTAGAATCCCCGCTTTCCTTTGCGTTGTGCCGTGCCATGCATCTGTCCCTGCTGAAGACCAAGATCCACCGCGCCACCGTCACCCATTCCGAGCTGAACTACGAAGGCTCGATCGCCATCGACGACAACCTGCTGGCTGCCACGGGCATCCGCGAGTTCGAGCAGGTGCACATCTGGGACGTGACCAACGGTGCGCGCTTCTCGACCTACGCCATCCGTGCCGAAGCCGGCAGCGGCGTGGTGTCGCTCAACGGTGGCGCTGCACGCCACGTGCAGGTCGGTGACATCATCATCATCGCGGCGTTTGCCAGCATGACCGAGCAGGAAGCCGACAGCTTCAAGCCGAAGCTGGTGTACGTGGACGGCAACAACCAGATCACCCACACCAACGACACGATCCCGACCCAGGCCGCATGACAACGAACAACGGATTCGACTCGCTGCATTCCCACGCCCAGCGCCTGAAGGGCGCAAGCATCCCCAGCCTCCTCGCCGCCGAACCCGGCCGCGTGCAGGACCTGGCGCTGCGGGTCGGTCCGTTGTACGTCAACTTCGCCCGGCAGAAATACGATGCCGCGGCGCTGCAGGCGTTGCTGGCATTGGCCGCCGACCGTGATGTCGGCGGTGCCATCACCCGCCTGTTCCGTGGCGAGCAGGTCAACCTGACTGAAGGCCGCGCCGCACTGCACACCGCGCTGCGCGGCGATGTGGTCGATGCGCCGGTGGCGGCCGAGGCCTATGCCACCGCGCGCGAAATCCGCCAGCGCATGGGCGTGCTGGTCCGCGCGCTGGAAGACAGCGGCGTGACTGACGTGGTCAGCGTGGGCATCGGCGGTTCCGATCTGGGCCCGCGCCTGGTGGCCGACGCGCTGCGCCCGGTCAGTGGTGCACGCCTGCGCGTGCATTTCGTGTCGAACGTGGACGGCGCCGCCATGCAGCGCACGCTGGCCACGCTGGATCCGGCAAAGACCGCGGGCATCCTCATTTCCAAGACCTTTGGCACCCAGGAAACCCTGCTCAACGGGCAGATCCTGCACGACTGGCTGGGTGGCAGCGATCGCCTGTACGCGGTCAGTGCCAACCCCGAGCGTGCGGCCAAGGCCTTCGCCATCGCCGCCGATCGCGTGCTGCCGATGTGGGACTGGGTCGGGGGCCGCTATTCGCTGTGGTCGGCCGTTGGTTTCCCGATCGCGCTGGCCATCGGCTTCGAACGTTTCGAGCAGCTGCTGGACGGTGCCGCGCAGATGGACGCGCACGCGCTGGACGCGCCGCTGGAGCGCAACCTGCCGGTGCTGCACGGCCTGACCGACATCTGGAACCGCAACGTGCTGGGCCATGCCACGCACGCAGTGATGACCTACGACCAGCGCCTGGCGCTGCTGCCGGCCTACCTGCAGCAGCTGGTGATGGAAAGCCTGGGCAAGCGCGTGCAGCGCGATGGCCAGCCGGTCACCACCGACACCGTGCCGGTGTGGTGGGGCGGGGCGGGCACCGATGTGCAGCACAGCTTCTTCCAGGCGCTGCACCAGGGCACCAGCATCATCCCGGCTGATTTCATCGGCTGCGTGCACAACGATGATCCGTACACGGTCAACCACCAGGCGCTGCTGGCCAACCTGCTGGCGCAGACCGAGGCGCTGGCCAACGGCCAGGCCAGCGACGACCCGCACCGTGATTACCCGGGCGGCCGCCCGAGCACGCTGATCCTGCTGGATGCGTTGACCCCGCAGGCGCTGGGCGCGCTGATTGCCATGTACGAACACGCCGTGTACGTGCAGTCGGTCATCTGGAACATCAACGCCTTCGACCAGTTCGGCGTCGAGCTGGGCAAGCAGCTGGCCAGCGGCCTGCTGCCGGCACTGCAGGGCGAAGACGTGGCGATTGCCGATCCGATGACCCGCGAGATCCTGGCGCAGCTGAAGGGCTGATGCTCTGGTAGTGCCGGCCGCTGGCCGGCATCCAGGCGATGCTTCCTTTGTTCATGAGGTTGCCGGCCAGCGGCCGGCACTACCGATGCTCTGCGATTGCCGATCCGATGACCCGCGAGATCCTGGCGCAGCTGAAGGGCTGATGGACGGTCGCCGGGCATGGCCCGGCGCTACCCCGTCGTTCATGAGGTTGCCGGCCAGCGGCCGGCACTACCGTTGCACGGCGACGCCGCGTCAGCGGCTCGGGTCGCGTTCCGGGCTCGGCCGCTTGGCCAGCTTGCGCTGCAGCGAGCGCCGGTGCATGCCCAGCAGGCGCGCAGCGGCGGAGACATTGCCGCCGGTCTCGTGCATCGCCTGCTGGATGTGCTCCCACTGCAGGCGGCTGATCGGCGTCATCGCGTCGGGCACTTCCATTTCGCCGTCATCGGCCGGGCCGTCATCTTCCTCGCCCAGTGCGCGCAGGATCATCGGCACCGTGGCCGGCTTCGGCAGGTAATCATCCGCCCCCAGCTTGATCGCCTCCACCGCGGTGGCGATGCTGGCGTAGCCGGTCACCAGCAGGATCCGCATGTCCGCGCGCAGGGCGCGCAGCGGCTGGATCAGCGCCAGGCCCGAATCGCTGCCCAGTTTCAGATCGATCAGCGCGAACGCCGGCGGGTGCTGGCGGGCCAGCGCCAGCGCGCTGGCGGCATCCTGCGCCGTCTGCGTTTCCAGTCCCTTGCGGGCCAGGCTGCGCTGCAGGGTGCGCAGGTACAGTTCGTCGTCGTCGACCAGCAGGCCGAGGGTTGAGGCGCTCATGGGGTTTCCTCGCGTGGAGCCAGTGGCAGGCGGAAGCCGACGCGGCTGCCGGCCCCCTGGGCCGGGCGCATCCACATCTCGCCGTGCAGGCGTTCGATGGTGGCATGGGACAGGGCCAGGCCCACGCCCATGCCTTCACTCTTGCTGCTGCCGAACAGCTTGCCCGGCAGCACCGCGGCGCGCGCATTGAAGCCGTGGCCGTAGTCGCGCACTTCGCCGATCAGGTCCTCGCCGTCGATGCGCAGCTCCAGATCCACGCGTGGCCGGCCGGCCTGTTCGCCGGCGTCGGCAGCATTGTTCAGCAGCACCATCAGCAGGTGGCCCACACCGGGGTCGAGTGGCAGGCGCAGCGGCGCGTCGTCATTGCGGTGCAGGTCGATGGTCGGGCGCACCAGCCGCCACTGTTCCAGCACCTGCTGGGCGCTGGAGTGGCTGCGGCCGGGGCCATCGGTGGTGGCCGGCGCAGCCAGCGCCAGCACGCGCTCGCGGCATTGCACCAGCAGTTCGCGCAGGGTTTCCATGTCCTCGCGCACTTCCGGCTCCTCGCTGCGCTCGGCCACGTCATCGGCCAGCAGGGTCATGGTCGCCAGCGGGGTGTTCAGTTCGTGCGCCACCGAGGCGGCGTGCGTGGCCAGGGCGACGATGCCTTCATTGCGGGCAAACCGCTCGCGCAGCGCGGACAGTTCCAGTTCGCGCACGCGCAGGGCCATCGCCAGGCGGGTGGAGAAGGTCAGCACCACCGCCGCCGACAGCAGGAAGTTGGCCACCACGCCCCAGCGGTTGAGGTCCACCGTATGGAAGTAGCCGGTCGGCAGCGGCTGCCCGAACAGGCCGCTGGCGGCGTACCCGAGCAGGCAGGCGGTGGCCACGGCCAGCGCCCAGCGCAGGGGCAGGGCGAAGGCGGCCAGCGCGATCAGGATCAGGAACAGCGAGCCGAACGGGTTGGCGATGCCGCCGCTCCAGCCGACCATCCAGGTCAGGATGATCACATCGACCAGGATATGGCCGAAGGCGGTCAGGGGCGCGGTGTCATCCGGTTCCGGGCGCAGCTGCGTATACAGGTTGAACACGGCCAGCACGGCCACGCCCGCCCACAGCGGCAGCTGCGGCAGCGGCAGGCCCAGCACCCACGTGGCGACCAGGATCGTCGCGGCCTGGCCGGCCACGGCCAGCCAGCGCAGGCTGCAGAGGGTGCGTAGGAAGGGGGCGTCGGGACCGGTCATTCCCGACCATCGTATGCGTTCACCGGGCAACCTGCCTGCGACAATCGGCCGCAGACGTGCCGATGGCTGAATGGGAATCGCCCGGAATGCAGGGCCGGGCGGTAGAATGCGCCCATGCACGACGCCGTCACCCGCCCGACCCAACCCTCCGATGCCACCGCCTGGTCCCGTCGCCAGACCCATGCCGTCCAGATCGGCGGGGTCACCGTAGGTGGCGGCAAGCCCGTGGTGGTGCAGTCGATGACCAACACCGACACCTCCGACGTGGCCTCCAGCGTGAAGCAGGTGGCCGAGTTGTGGCGGGCCGGTTCGGAAATGGTGCGCCTGACCGTCAACACCGTGGAAGCAGCTGCGGCCATTCCGCGCATCGTCGACAAGCTGGCGATGATGGGCATCGACGTACCGCTGATCGGCGACTTCCACTACAACGGCCACCAGCTGCTGACGGCCGAGCCGGCCTGTGCCGAGGCGCTGGCCAAGTACCGTATCAACCCGGGCAACGTCGGCTTCGGCAAGAAGAAGGACCTGCAGTTCGCCCAGCTGATCGAGTTCGCCATCCGCTACAACAAGCCGGTGCGCATCGGCGCCAACTGGGGCTCGCTGGACCAGGCCCTGGCGGCGAAGCTGATGGACGAGAACAACCATCGCGAACAGCCCTGGGACGCCGGCCGCGTGCTGCGCGAGGCGCTGATCCGTTCGGCACTGGATTCGGCCGAACAGGCGGTGGAGATCGGCCTGCCGCGCGATCGCATCATCCTCTCGGCCAAGGTCAGCGGCGTGCAGGAACTGATCGCGGTCTACCGCGATCTGGCCCAACGTTCGGATTTCGCCCTGCACCTGGGCCTGACCGAAGCCGGCATCGGCAGCAAGGGCATCGTCGCCTCGGCGGCAGCGCTGAGCGTGCTGCTGCAGGAAGGCATCGGCGACACCATCCGCATTTCGCTGACCCCCGAGCCGGGCCAGTCGCGAACGCAGGAAGTGATTGTCGCCCAGGAACTGCTGCAGACCACCGGCCAGCGTGCGTTTACTCCGCTGGTCACCGCCTGCCCGGGCTGCGGCCGCACCACGTCCGAGTTCTTCCAGGAACTGGCCAAGGTCGTGCAGAACCACGTCCGCGAGAAGATGCCGGTCTGGAAGGTGCAGCACCCCGGTGCAGAGAACATGACCCTGGCGGTGATGGGCTGCATCGTCAACGGGCCGGGCGAGTCGCGCCACGCCAACATCGGCATTTCCCTGCCGGGTACCGGCGAAACGCCGGCCGCGCCGGTGTTTGTCGATGGCGAGAAGAAGGTGACCCTGCGCGGCGACAACATCGCCCAGGAATTCGTTGCCCTCATCGACGAATACGTCGAACAGAAGTATGTCCGGATCGCCGGGTAAGCCGGCGATCCTGGCCGCGCCGGAACCGGCGTCCGGCTTCCGACACTGGATGGGGCGCAACGCGTGGCGCCTGGTGCTGCTGTTTGCCGGTGTGCTGCTGCCGCTGGCCGGCTTCGTCGCCCTGGCCGACGAGGTGCACGAATTCGAGTCGTTCCATTTCGATGCCCCACTGCTGTGGCAGATGCACGGGCTGCATTCGCCGTGGCTGGACCGGTGCTTCGTGCTGCTGTCGAAACTGGGTTACGAGTGGTTCCTGATCCCGGCCGACGTGCTGATCGTCGGTACGCTGCTGTGGCGGCGGCGATGGCGCGAGGCGACCTTCGTGGCGGTGTGCTTCGTCGGCTCGGCGCTGCTGAACCTGGGCAGCAAGCAGTTCTTCCAGCGTGACCGCCCGAGCCTGTGGGAATCGATCGCGCCCGAATCAACGTTCAGCTTCCCCAGTGGCCATGCGATGGGCACCATGACCCTGGCCGCGACCCTGGTGCTGCTGGCCTGGAACACCCGCTGGCGCTGGCCGGTGCTGGTGCTGGCGCCGCTGTTCAGCCTGCTGGTCAGCCTTTCCCGGGTCTACCTGGGGGTGCATTACCCCTCCGATATCCTCGCCGGATGGTGTGCGGCGCTGGTTTGGGTGGTAGGGTGCTATCTGGTCATGTTCAGTCGCCGGCAACCCTGGCGACACCGCGGTTCGCCGCCAGCAGCGGCCAGCGAAGCGATCGCAACAGGGGAGTGACGTGGATGGCCCTCCGGGGACGTCCATGAAAGAGCAGGTTGTTTCGTTGTAACGGGTTCTGTGGGACAGGGGGCTACATCGATGTGCGAAGAATGTGATGCGCAAGGCAGAACGCCGTTTTTGCGCAGTCGTCGTGCTTGCGATGGTCGGATGCCCTGCCTAGCGTGGCCCGCAATGGCCGCATTCGAAGAGGTACGTGAATGACGATTCGAGTCTACCTGGTGGACGACCACGCGCTGGTCCGCACCGGTATGAAGATGATCCTGTCGGGTGAAGCCGACATCGAGGTGGTGGGCGAAGCCGAGACCGGCGAGGACGGCCTGCGCGAGATCCGCCAGCTGCTGCCGGACGTGGTGCTGTGCGACCTGCACCTGCCGGGCGTCAGTGGCATGGAAGTGACCGAGCGCATCGTGCGTGGACACCGTGCCACGCGCGTGGTGATCGTCTCCGTGCTGGAAGATGGCCCGCTGCCGAAGCGCCTGCTGGAAGCGGGCGCGGCCGGTTACATCGGCAAGGGCTGTGACGCGCAGGAGCTGCTGCGTGCGGTTCGTGACGTGGCCGCCGGCCGCCGTTACCTCGGCACCAGCATCGCGCAGAACCTTGCGCTGTCCACGGTGGAAGGCAATGCCTCGCCGTTCGACACGCTCTCGCCGCGCGAGCTGGAAGTGGCGCTGCTGCTGACCCAGGGCCTGCGCCAGGAAGACATCGCACGGCGGCTCAGCCTGAGTGCGAAGACGGTGAACACGCACAAGGCGCGGTTGTTCGAGAAGATGGGGATCAGCGACAACATCGCGTTGGCGCGCATGGCCAGCCAGTACGGGCTGGTGGATCCGGCGCGGCCGCTGTAACAGCGTCGGCCGGACACCTTGGGTCAGAGCCCTTTCCTGCGGAAAGGGATCTGACCCAGGACAGGTTGCAGGTGCTTCGGGGTCGGATCGCTTTCCCGGCGGGAAAGGGCTCTGACCCCTGATGACGCCGGAGCGCGGCTTGGGCTTAGTGGCCGCGGACGCGCTTGATGATCTTCGCGGCGTCGGCGGCGCTGGCGCGCACCTTGTCCCACTCGCCGTCGGCGATCCAGTTGCCCGGCACCATCCACGAACCACCGATGCAGACCACGTTCTTCTGTTCGAGGTATTCGGCGGCGGTGTTTTCGGTGATGCCACCGGTCGGGCACAGCTTCAGGTCGGCAACCGGACCGGCCAGGCCCTTGATCATCGCCAGGCCACCCACGGCCGTGGCCGGGAACAGCTTGCAGACACGGAAGCCGCGCGCGTAGAGCGACAGCAGCTCGGTCGGCGTAGCCGCACCCGGCACCACCGGCAGCGGCGCCGCCGCCAGCGCATCGGCCAGCACCGGCGGCGTACCCGGCGTCACCAGGAAATCCGCGCCCGCATCGATGGACTGCTGCATCTGCTCCACAGTCAGCACGGTGCCTGCACCCACCACCACATCGGGCAGCTCGCGCTTGAGCATCGCCAGCGCTTCCATCGCCACCGGCGTACGCAGCGTCAGCTCGATGGCCGGCAGCCCACCTTCCAGCAGCGCCGCACTCACCGCACGCGCCTGGTCCAGCGTATGAATCGTCACCACCGGCAGAATGCCCGCCGCACGCAGCAGTTCCGCCGCCTTCACCTGATGTTGCTCGATACCCATGCTTTTGCCCTTGCCTTTGCTCTTCTTGATTCAGTGGCCGCAGCGCAAATGACGCGCCGGGAATTGTCCAAGGGCAGTAGAGCGCCCTGGCCGGGACCGTGAGCGGCATGGATGCCGCGACCGAGCCCCCATGGATGGGTTTACGGCGTGTCCCGGCCAAGGCGCTCTACTGCCCAAGCCAGAAAGCCTGCCGCGGCGTTTCGCTTCAGGCGTCTTTTGCCTCATGCGGCGCCGCCGCTGCCGCGGCATCATGCCCCAGCTCATATTCCGAATCGTAATCCCACGGCCCGCCATCAGCCGCCGCCGGCCCGCACGAAATCGAAATCGCCCCCTGGTCCGCCGGACCCACCACGCGGCGATTGATCGCGAACAGGTTGCGGCCCAGATCGTGCGCCGCCGGTGCCGTGTTCGGCGCCAGCGAACGTGCCGCCCACTCGGCCGCATCCACCAGCACTTCCAGCGTGCCGGCTTCACCGTCCAGGCGGATCATGTCGCCCTCGCGCACCTTGGCCAGCGGGCCACCGCGCGCCGCTTCCGGCGTCACGTGGATCGCCGCCGGGATCTTGCCCGACGCACCGGACAGGCGACCATCGGTGACCAGGGCCACGCGCCGACCCTGGTTCTGCAGCAGGCCCAGCAGCGGCGCCAGCGAATGCAGTTCCGGCATGCCGTTCGCACGCGGGCCCTGGTAACGCACCACCGCCACGAAATGCTCGGGCAGCAGGCCACCGGCGTGCAGCTTGTTCAGGACCTGCGGCGCATCGACCACCACGGCCGGCGCTTCAATGGTGCGGTACTGCGGCTTCACCGCCGACAGCTTGATCAGCGACTTGCCCAGGTTGCCGCGCAGCAGGCGTAGGCCGCCCTGGCTTTCGAAGGGGTTGTCGACGCTGCGCACCACTTCTTCATCGGCGCTGCGTTCCAGGCCCGGCAGGTAGACCAGCTTGCCGTCGCGCAGCTGCGGTTCGCGCGCGTAGTCGGCCATGCCGCCACGGGCCACGCTGACCAGGTCACCGTGCATCAGGCCGGCCTTGATCAGCTCGCCGAACACGAACGCCGGGCCACCGGCAGCGGCGAAGCGGTTCACGTCGGCCTCGCCGTTCGGATAGACGCGGGCCAGCAGCGGAATCAGCTGCGACAGTTCGTCGAAATCGTCCCAGGTCAGCACGATGCCGGCGGCGCGGGCCACGGCAATCCAGTGGATGGTGTGGTTGGTCGAACCGCCGGTGGCCATCAGCGCGATGACCGCGTTGATGATCGCGCGCTCGTCGATGATGCGGCCCAGCGGGCGGAAATCATCGCCCAGTGCGGTGATGTCCAGCGCACGCTCGGTGGCTTCGCGGGTCAGCGCATCGCGCAGCGGCGTATCCGGGTTGACGAAGGAGGCGCCCGGCAGCTGCACGCCCATCGCTTCCAGCAGCACCTGGTTGGAATTGGCGGTGCCGTAGAAGGTGCAGGTGCCGACGCCATGGTACGAGGCGGACTCGGCTTCCAGCAGTTCCTCGCGGGTGGCTTCGCCGGCGGCGTAGCGCTCGCGCACTTCGGCCTTCTGCTTGTTGGGAATGCCCGGGGTCATCGGGCCGGCCGGCACGAACACCGCCGGCAGGTGGCCGAAGGCCAGTGCGCCGATCAGCAGGCCGGGCACGATCTTGTCGCACACACCGAGGTGGATGGTGGTGTCGAACATGTCGTGGCTGAGGCCGATGGCCGTGGCCTGCGCGATCACATCGCGCGAGAACAGCGACAGTTCCATGCCGCCGCGGCCCTGGGTCACGCCGTCGCACATCGCCGGCACTGCGCCGGCCACCTGTGCGGTTGCGCCGAGTTCGCGGGCGACCGCACGGATCTGCTCCGGGTAGGTCTCGAACGGCTGGTGCGCCGACAGCATGTCGTTGTAGGCAGTGATGATGCCCAGGTTCGGGGTCACGCCGCCGCGCAGCCGGCTCTTGTCGGTGGTGCCACAGGCGGCGAAGCCGTGGGCGAGGTTGCCGCAGCTCAGGCGGCTGCGGAACGGGCCATCGCGCAGGGCGGCGTCGATCGCGGCCAGGTAGGCGGCGCGCGAAGCCGCGCTGCGGGCGATGATGCGATCGGTGATGGCTTGCAGTTGCGGATGGAGGCTCATTGGCTACCAGCGTTCAAGGTGGCGAGAGGCTGGCGGCGGCGGGCGCCGCCGCCGACGTCAATCAGCCCAGTGCACGCGCAGGCGCGCGCCGTCCAGGTTGATTGCATTGAGGATCGGGTAAAGCTGTGCGTCGTTGCTGTCCAGTGCCTGGCGCAGCACCTGCAGCTTCTGCTTGCCGCGCAGCAGCAGCAGGCGCTGGCGGCACTGGCCCAGGCCACGCGGGGTCAGGGTGATGCGCAGCGGCCACTGGTTGGCGCCAGGGCAGCCGGTGGCATCCAGCGCGGCATAGGGCAGGGTGCTTTCCAGTGCGCGGGCCAGGTCCTTCGAACCCGGGAACAGCGAGGCGGTGTGGCCATCGTTGCCCATGCCCAGGGCGACCACGCTCGGCGCCTGGCTGTGCTGGGCCTGCAGGTTGGCGGTGTACACGCATTCGGCCAGCGGCTTGCCGACGCGCACCAGCGGATCGAAGTGCGCCCCTTCGGCACGCTTGAGCAGATGCTCGCGCACCAGCCAGGCATTGCTGTCGCGATCCTGCGGCGAGAGCCAGCGCTCATCGGCCAGGCTCACTTCCACCCGGTCCCAATGCACGTCCAGCTCGGCCAGCGCCTGGTACACCGGCGCCGGCGTGGTGCCGCCGGAGAGCAGGATGCGGGCGCGGCCGACTTCGTTGATGTCGTGGTTGATGGCCTGGGCCATTTCGGCGGCCACCGCTTCGATCCAGCCATCGGCATCGCCATGGCTGATGAAATCGATGCGGTCGTCGTGGAAGGTCTGGCTCATGCGGCAACTCCTTGGGCGTCACGTTCGGCGTCGGCGGCATAGGCGGCGGCACCCAGCAGCCCGGGGCAGGGGTGCATGATCGCCAGCGAAGGCACCCGCGCCATGATCGAAGAGAACCGGCCCTTGTGTTCGAAGCGCTGGCGGAAACCCGAATGCTGCAGCGAATCGAGCATCTTCGGCACCAGGCCGCCGGTCAGGAACACGCCATCCCAGGCGCCCTGCACCAGCACCAGGTCACCGGCGATGGCACCGAACACGGCACAGAACACATCCACGGTGCGCATCGCCTGCGGGTCGCCCAGCGCAGCACGCGCGGTGACGTCGATCGGCTGCAGCTGGCCCGGATCGAAGCCGGCCATTTCGCACACGGCGCGATGGATGTTGACCAGGCCCGGGCCGCAGATCAGGCGCTCATTGGAGACGCGGCCGAACTGCTCGGAGAGGATTTCCAGGATGCGGATTTCCTCCGGCGTGCCGGGCGGGAAGCTGACGTGGCCGCCTTCGGTTTCCAGCGGGTAGCTGCGGCCGTGGCGCACGATCAGGCCGCCGACGCCCAGGCCGGTGCCGGGACCGATCACGCCGTAGTTGCGCGGCTCGCCCGGCGCGGCCGGGGTCCAGTGCGCGCCGCCGATCTGGATCACGTCCTGCGGCTGCAGCAGGGCCACGGCCATCGCCTGTGCGGCGAAGTCGTTGATCAGGTGCAGCTCGTCGAAGCCGAGCATGGCGGCGGTGCGGCTGCGCGAGATCACCCACGGATGGTTGGTGATGCGTGCCTCATCGCCGTCGACGCGGCCGGCCACCGCGAACACGCCGCGGCGCGCGGTGGCGCCGGCCTGTTCCAGGTAGTGGCGCGCGGCATCGCCCAGCGAGGGGAACTCGGCCACCGCGTATTCGCGGATGCTGTCCTTCTGCAGGGGCGCGTCCAGCGAGGTGTCGGCCAGGGCGAAGCGGGCGTTGGTGCCGCCGATGTCGGCGACCAGCACAGGCTGGCTGCCGACACTCATGCCGATGCTCCGCTGTCCGGTGCGTCCACGCCCTGCGGCAGGAAATCGGTGGCGTTGTCCGGGCCCCACTGGCCGGCCGGGTAGGGCTCCAGCGGCAGGTTGGCGGCCTTCCAGGCATCGGCCACACTGTCAATCCAGGCCCAGGCCGCGCGCACTTCGTCATCGCGCACGAACAGGGTGTGGTTGCCGTTGAAGGCATCCAGGAACAGGCGTTCGTAGGCGATGCGGCGGTGCAGGCCGGTCGGCACGGACAGTTCCAGTTCCAGCGGGTGCAGTTCCAGCGCGCCCCATTCCGGGCCGGCCAGGCTGCTCATCAGGCCCAGCTCGATGTTTTCCTGCGGCTGCAGCTGGAACACCAGGCGGTTCGGCGCGGCCTGCGCACGCTGCGGGCGCTCGAACAGCCAGTGGGTGACCGGCTTCAGCGTGACCACCACGCGGGTGGTGCGCTCGGGCAGGCGCTTGCCGGTAACGAGGTGGAACGGCACGCCGCTCCAGCGCCAGTTGTCGATGTGCGCGGTGACGCCGGCGAAGGTTTCCACGTCGCTGCCTTCCGGCGGCTGGTAGGCCTGGGCCGGCTGGCCGTTGATGCTGCCGGCGGTGTAGCGGCCACGGATGCTGTCACGTGCGGCGTGCTTCGCATCGAGCGGGCGCAGGGCGCGCAGCACCTTGACCTTCTCGTCGCGGATGCGGTCGGCTTCGAGCGAGGCCGGCGGCTCCATCGCCACCATGCACAGCAGCTGCAGGATGTGGCTCTGCACCATGTCGCGCAGCGCGCCGGAGCGGGCGTAGTAGGCATCGCGGCCGTCCACGCCTTCGCTCTCGGCCACCAGGATGTGCACCGATTCGATGTAGTTGCGGTTCCACACCGCTTCCAGCAGCGTGTTGCCGAAGCGCAGGGCGATCAGGTTCTGCACCGCCGCCTTGCCCAGGTAATGGTCCAGGCGGAACACGCGGTCTTCGTCGATCCACTGGCCGATGGTGGAGATGATCTCCTCGGCGCTTTCGCTGTCGCTGCCGATCGGCTTTTCCAGCATCAGGCGCGAGGGTGCTGCCAGGGCGCCGCCCTTGGCCAGGCCTTCGCAGGTGGAGATGTACAGGCCCGGCGGGATGGCCAGGTAGCTGACGCAGCGGCGGTCGACCAGGTCGGACACCGCGGCGGCGACCGAGTCGACGTCGCGCAGGTCCACCGAGCGGTAGTCGATGCGGCGCAGCAGGGAGGCGATGTCCTCCTGGCTGGCCATCGGCATGGCCTGCTGCAGGCGCGGCCGCAGGATGTCATGGAAGGCTTCGGTGTCATGGCCGGACAGGGCCAGCGCACGGATGCGGAAGTCCTCCGGCAGCAGGCCGTCGCCAAGCAGGCGCAGCAGCGAAGGGAACAGGTAGCGCTGGGCCAGATCACCTGTGGCACCAAACAGGAAGAGGGTGTCGTGCATCGCTCGAGTTTCAGATCCGGGTGACATCGTTGTCAATCGCTTCATGGCTGGGTTCAGGGGACATCCGCGCTACTGTCTGTCCGAGGCTCGCTGGGGGCGGATTTCCGGCGAACCGGAAGACCGTTCCATGCGTAACCACTACGACGATGACCTTTCGTCTGGTCGTCGAAGCAGATCGGCGCGCACCGACGTTCGGATAGTGCCACGTGAAAACGTTTACATGGCAGAATGGGCAACTGTATTCGATTGCAGTGGTCGCCGTCATGCGGCAGCTGCGCAATCATCACTGCCATCGGGAGGGCCGAGGCAGTCCCCAATGACAGCCCGGGCGTCGGGCGGACTGGATAGATTGATATGGCAAAAGTGCAGTTGCAGGGTGTGCGCAAGGTCTACGACAACGGCCAGGTCGCGGTGAAGGACGCCACCTTCGAGGTCGCCGATGGCGAGCTCATGGTGCTGGTCGGACCGTCCGGCTGTGGCAAGTCGACCCTGCTGCGGATGGTGGCCGGCCTCGAGGAGATCAGTGGCGGCACGCTGACCATCGGCGACCGGGTGGTCAACGATGTGGCGCCGAAGGACCGCGACATCGCCATGGTGTTCCAGAGTTATGCGCTGTACCCGCACATGACCGTGGCCGAGAACCTGGCCTTCGGCCTGAAGCTGCGTGGGCATGACAAGGCGACCATCGACAAGCGCATCGCCGAGGCGGCGCAGACGCTGGGCCTGACCGAGATGATGGACAAGCTGCCCAAGGCGATGTCCGGCGGCCAGCGCCAGCGCGTGGCTCTGGGCCGTGCGCTGGTGCGCGAGCCGGCGGTGTTCCTGCTGGACGAACCGCTGTCCAACCTGGATGCCAAGCTCCGCCACAGCGTGCGTACCGAGATCGCGCAGCTGCACCGCAAGCTGGGCACCACCATGATCTACGTGACGCATGACCAGGTGGAAGCGATGACCCTGGGCCAGCGCATCGTGGTGCTGAAGGACGGCATCATCCAGCAGATCGACACGCCGATGGCGCTGTATGACCGCCCTGCGAACCTGTTCGTGGCCGGCTTCCTCGGCAGCCCCGCGATGAACGTGCTGCGCGGCACGCTGCAGGGCGATGCTGCAGGTGTGTCGGTGCTCGACGGCGAATGGCGCGCGCCGCTGGGCCAGGCCACCATCGACCCGGCGTGGCTGCAGAAGCCGATTGCCGTGGGCGTGCGTCCGGAGCACCTGCAGCCGGCGGGCGCGGAGGATGCGCATGCGTTCACCGCACGCATCGAGGGCATCGAGCCGGTCGGCAACGAGATCTTCGTCAACATGAGCAGCGGCAAGCATGCCCTGACCATGCGCGTGGCGCCGCAGTCGCTGCCGGGCGTGGGCGAGGACATCCGCGTGGCGATCCACCCGCAGGGCCTGCATTTCTTCAATGCCGAAACCGGCGAGCGCCTGTAAGGGGCGGTAGCGCCGGGCCATGCCCGGCGTCATTAAAGGTGTGCGGACCAACGGTCCGCACCCACCAGGTCCGCACCCACCCGATTCTGTAGAGCCGAGCCCACGCTCGGCTGCGGACCTCAGCGCGCCAGGCCGTCCAGCAGCGGCATGCGCTGCGCGGCCACGCCGCCCACCTGCAGTTCGGCGTCACTGGTTTCCAGCGGCAGCACGGCCAGGGCCAGGTCGCCGGCCACGCTGGCAATGCTGCCCAGCGCCGCACCGTCCTGCTGCACGCCATCGCCGGCCTGTGCCGGGGCGGCGGTATGCAGCAGCTGCACCGCACGCTTGGCCTTGCCGAGGAAATGGGTGCGGGCCACGATTTCCTGGCCCGGGTAGCAGCCCTTCTTCACGCTGTAGCCGTTCAGCCGGTCCAGGCCCAACTGCTGCGGCGTCCACACTTCGCGCTGGCTTTCGTCCAGGCGGGGCAGGCCGAAGCGCAGGTCGGCCTGGCGCCAGGCCAGCGCGAACGCGGCTTCATCGGCCTCGCTGCCGGCCGCAAATCCCTCAGCCGGACCAATGCGCAGGGTGCGGGGCAGGGCATCGCTGCCCAGGTCCAGCTCCCAGCCCGCTTCGCCACCCCCGGCGATCGCTGCGCCACTGGCCGCTTCCGGTGCGGTGAAGGCACCGGCCACGGCCAGATCCGCGTGCACCTGCAGCTTCACCTTGCGGCGGAACACGAAGCGCTGCAGTTGCGACGCAATCGCATCTGCATCGCCATCGGCCAGCACCAGCATCACGTGATCCTCGGCCAGCCGCAGCAACTGGAACACCGCCAGGGTGCGGCCCTTGGCGCTCAGCCACGCGCTCCATTGCCAGTGCTGCAGGGGCAGGGCGGTGACGTCGCTGCTGAACTGGGCATGGGCGAAAACGGCCGCATCCACGCCCTGCAGGCTCAGCAACTGGTGGCCGGGCAGGCGCGGATATGCGACGAAAGCAGGGGGAAGGTTGTCAGGCACGTGAACGAGGTCTAAAATTTGTGCGTTGCGAGACCGAACATGATAGGCCAAACAACCCCCACTCCCGACGACGAAACTGAAGCTCCGCTGGTTCCCGCGGCACCTGTGCCCGTGGAAAAACCAGAGGCGGAAGAAGAATTCGGCGGCCGCGGCGGACTTGATCCGGTGCGGTATGGCGATTGGGAGAAAAACGGACGCTGCATCGATTTCTGATCAGCATTGAGCCAACGCGGCATCGTGCCGCCCAGCCGAGACAACGAGCCCAGCGAAATGGCGACCAGACAACGCCCCCTATCCCCGCACCTTCAGGTGTATCGCTGGCAGATTCAGATGGCCACCTCGATCCTGCATCGAGCCACTGGCGTCTTTCTGTCCGTGGGTGCCCTCATCATCGCCGCCGGCCTGCTGGCCCTGATGATGGGACCCGATTCCTGGAACTGCTTCACCGGTCATGCCGGGGCCTGGTATGGCCGCGTGTTCCTGTTTGCGTGGACATGGTCGTTCGCCTATCACCTGTGCAATGGCATCCGCCATGTCGTGCAGGATTTCGCCGTCGGCTTCAGCATTCCGGCCTTCGTCCGCAGCAGCTGGATCTCGGTCTTCGGCAGCCTGGTGATCACCGCGCTGGTCTGGGCCTACGTGTTGTTCGGAGGTGCCGCATGAGCAAGTTCCGTACCCCGCTGAAGAACGTGCGCGGCCTTGGCTCGGCCAAGACCGGCACCGAGCACTTCGTGCACCAGCGCCTGACCGCCGCCGCCCTGGTGGTGCTGGGCCTGTGGTTCCTGGTGTTCGTGGTGCGCATGGCTGGCGCCGACTACGCCACGGCCGTGGCCACCATCGCCAAGCCGTGGAATGCCGTGCCGCTGATTGGCCTGCTGATCACCATGTTCTGGCACGCACAGCTCGGCATGCAGGTCGTGCTGGAAGATTACATCCACGAATCGCTGCTGGCCCTGGTGCTGCAGACCGCGGTGAAGTTCGTCGCCGTGCTCGGCATGATCGTCAGTGTGTTTGCGGTGGGCCGCATCGCCCTCGGCGTTGCCTGAGCCCAGGCACCAAGACAGGAATCCAGACTAGATGTCCGCTTACAAGATCACCGAACACAAGTACGACATGGTCGTGGTGGGCGCCGGCGGCGCCGGCCTGCGCGCCACGTTCGGCCTTGCCGCCAAGGGCCTGCAGACCGTGTGCCTGACCAAGGTCTTCCCGACTCGTTCGCACACCGTCGCTGCCCAGGGCGGTATTTCCGCCGCGCTCGCCAACATGGGCGAAGACGATTGGCGCTACCACTTCTACGACACCATCAAGGGCTCGGACTGGCTGGGCGACCAGGACGCCATCGAGTACATGTGCCGTGAGGCCATCCCGGCCATCATCGAGCTCGAGCACTACGGCGTGCCGTTCAGCCGCACCGCCGAAGGCAAGATCTACCAGCGCCCGTTCGGCGGCATGACCACCAAGTACGGCGAAGGCCCGGCGGCGCAGCGTACCTGCGCGGCGGCCGACCGTACCGGTCACGCCATGCTGCACACCCTGTACCAGCAGTCGCTCAAGCACGACGCGCGCTTCATGATCGAGTACTTCGCACTCGACCTGATCTTCGATGACGAAGGCGTGTGCCGTGGCGTGCTGGCCCTGGACATGTCCGACGGCACGCTGCACCTGTTCCGCGCCCAGGGCGTGGTGCTGGCCACCGGCGGCTACGGCCGTGCGTACTTCAGCGCCACCTCGGCGCACACCTGCACCGGCGACGGTGGCGGCCTGGCCATGCGCGCCGGCATCGCCATGCAGGACATGGAGTTCGTGCAGTTCCACCCGACCGGCATCTACGGCGCCGGCTGCCTGATCACCGAGGGTGTCCGCGGTGAAGGCGGCATCCTGCGCAACAGCAGCGGCGAGCGCTTCATGGAGCGCTACGCACCGCACTACAAGGATCTGGCCTCGCGTGACGTGGTGGCCCGTTCGATGACCATCGAGATCCGCGAAGGCCGCGGCGTCGGCGAGCACAAGGATCACATCCTGCTCGACCTGACCCACCTGGGCCCGGGCGTGATCGACGAGAAGCTGCCGGGCATCGCCGAGAGCGCCCGCATCTTCGCCGGCGTCGACGTGCACAAGCAGCCGATCCCGGTCATCCCGACCGTGCACTACAACATGGGTGGCATCCCGACCAACTTCCACGGCGAAGTCGTGCGCAAGGATGGCGACAACCCCGATGCCGTGGTGCCGGGCCTGTACGCCATCGGCGAAGCGGCCTGCGTGTCCGTGCACGGCGCCAACCGCCTGGGCTCGAACTCGCTGCTCGACCTGGTGGTGTTCGGTCGTGCCGTGGCCAACCGCTGCGCCGAAACCATCAAGCCGGGCGCTGCGCACAAGCCGCTGCCGGCCGATGCCTGCGACAAGGCGCTGGGCCTGCTGGACAAGCTGCGCCATGCCAATGGCGATACGCCGACCTCGGTCATCCGTGACAACATGCAGCGCACGATGCAGGCCGATGCCGCCGTCTTCCGTACCAGCCAGACGCTGAAGGAAGGCTGCGAGAAGATGGCCAAGGTGTTCGATTCGTTCCAGGACGTGAAGGTCAGCGACCGTTCGCTGGTCTGGAACTCGGACCTGATCGAGACCTACGAGCTGAACAACCTGCTGCTGAACGCGGTGGCGACGATCAACTCGGCGGAACAGCGCAAGGAAAGCCGTGGTGCGCACGCGCACGAGGACTTCCCGGACCGCGACGACGTCAACTGGCACAAGCACACGCTGGTCACCGTCGACGAGAAGGGCAAGTGCAGCTTCGACTACCGTCCGGTGCACATGTACACGCTGACCGACGAGGTCGACGTGGTGCCGCCGAAGCCGCGCGTGTACTGATCGCGACCCCCGCCTACCATGCAATCCGCGCCTTGATGGCGCGGGCCGCCTGAGCCAACGAGAGCAGCCATGGCCGAGTTTTCACTCCCCAAGAATTCCAAGGTCACGAAGGGCCAGCACTTCCCCGCCAAGAGCGGTGGCAAGAACCTGCGCACCTTCAAGATCTACCGCTGGAGTCCGGACGACGACAGCAATCCGCGCACCGATACCTATGAGATCGATCTGGACGCCTGCGGCCCGATGGTCCTGGACGCGCTGATCAAGATCAAGAACGAGATCGATCCGACCCTGACCTTCCGTCGCTCCTGCCGCGAAGGTATCTGCGGTTCGTGCGCGATGAACATCGACGGCACCAACACCCTGGCCTGCACCCGCGCCATCGCGGACTGCGGCAAGAAGGAAGTGCCGATCTACCCGCTGCCGCACATGAGCGTGGTCAAGGATCTGGTTCCGGACCTGACCCACTTCTACGCGCAGTACGCGTCGATCAAGCCGTGGATCCGCACTCAGACCCCGGCACCGCCGGACCGCGAGCGCCTGCAGTCGCCGGAAGACCGCAAGAAGCTCGACGGCCTGTACGAGTGCATCCTGTGCGCCTGCTGCTCGACCAGCTGCCCGAGCTACTGGTGGAACGGCGAGCGTTACCTGGGCCCTGCGATCCTGCTGCAGGCCTATCGCTGGATCATCGACTCGCGCGATGAGGACACCGGTGCGCGCCTGGACGATCTGGAAGATCCGTTCAAGCTGTACCGCTGCCACACCATCATGAACTGTGCCCGGACCTGCCCGAAGGGCCTGAACCCGGCGCTGGCGATCGCTGAGATCAAGAAGCTGATGATGGAACGCCGCGCCTGATACGGCGCCGCGTTGTTGCATGACCCCAGTAGAGCCACGCCATGCGTGGCTTTGCTGTATCTGGAGAAACACGATGGACGAAGACACCCTGCTGAAGAAGCTGCGCTGGCGCTGCCGCCGCGGCATGCGCGAGCTGGACCAGCTGTTCGGGCGCTACCTGGACCGCGAATGGAGCACTGCGCCGACCGAAGAGCGCGAGGTTTTCCTGTTCCTGCTCGAGTGCGAGGACGATAAGTTGTGGCGCTGGTTCATGGGCTACGAGGCCTGCCCGCATGCCCACGCCATCCCCCTCATGCAGAAGATCCTCGCCCTCAAGGCTTGAGTGGCGACCCTCGCGGCTGCAGGCCGGCGCCCAGGCGCTGGTGCTGCTGGCCGCGCCCTGGCTGCTGCGCGCCTCGGCCCTTCCCGAAGACCGGTACTGGCCGGTACTTGCCGGCGTCTGGCTGCTGGGCCTGATCCAGCTGGGCTGGCGGCTGCGCCGGCCGGTGCGCCGGCTCGAACTACCGGCACTGCCAGCACCGCTGCGGCTGGATGGGGCCGATCTCGAGGTGCCGCGGCTGGTGGTGCGTGGCCCCTGGCTGCTGCTGCACTGGCGCTGCGAAGGGCGACGCGGGCGCCTGCTGTTCTGGCCGGACGTGCTCGCCCACCGGCAGCGACGTGAACTGCGACTGGCCGTATCCGCACGCAGCGTTTCACGTCGACCCCGTACGATGGCACCATAGACTGAATCGACTGGCGTGCCTGCATGTTCAAACCCATCCCCGTGGCCATTGGCCTGCGCTACCTGCGCGCCAAGCGCCGCAACGGCTTCATCTCCTTCATCTCGATGGCATCGATCCTGGGCATCGCGCTCGGCGTCACGGTGCTGATCACCACCCTGGCGGTGATGAGCGGTTTCCAGAAGGAAATCCGCAGCCGCCTGCTGCAGATGACCGCGCATACCACCATCAGCCGCGATGGCGAGCCCATGCCCGACTGGATGCGCGTGGTCGACGTGGCCAACAAGGATCCGCGCGTGGCCGGTGCTGCGCCGTACATCGAGATCCAGTCGATGATCAGCGGCCCGCGCGTGCAGGGCGCGATCATCCAGGGCATCGACCCGGCGCTGGAGCCGAAGGTGTCGGTGATCGACAGGAAGATCACCAAGGGCAGCTATGACAGCCTCAAGCCGGGCAGCTTCAACGTGCTGCTGGGCAAGGAGCTGGCCATGTGGCTGGGCGTGGACGTGGGCGACCAGGTGCTGGTGACGTTTGCCGAAGTGCAGGGCACGCCGGCCGGCGCGGTGCCACGGATGAAACGCTTTACGGTCAGCGGCCTGTTCGAGGCCGGCTACAACGAGGTCGACCGCGGCGTCGGCTTCGCCAACATGAAAGACCTCGAGCGCGTGCTGCGCTCGGACGGCGCCACGGGCGTGCGCCTGAAACTGCACGACATGGACCGCTCGCTGGAAGTGGGCGTGGACCTGGCGCAGAACCTCGGCGGCGCGTACCGCGTGAGCGACTGGACCCAGCAGAACGCCAACCTCTACCACTCGCTGCGCATGGAGAAGGTGGTGATGGGCATCCTGCTGTCGCTGATCATCGCGATGGGCGCCTTCAACCTGGTCTCATCGCAGGTGATGCTGGTGACCGACAAGCAGGCCGACATCGCCATCCTGCGCACGCTGGGCCTGACCCCGGGCGGGGTGATGCAGGTGTTCATGGTGCAGGGCTCGCTGATCGGCATCTTCGGCACGCTGGCCGGCCTGATCGGCGGCATCACCCTTACCTTGAACCTGGAGCGCATCCTCGGCGCCATCGAGTCGCTGTTCAACGTCAAGCTGCTGCCGGAGGACGTGTACTACATCACCGGCCTGCCGACCGACATGCAGCCCCGCGACATCGTCGTCATCACCCTGGTTGCCTTGTTGATGAGCTTCCTGGCCACCCTGTATCCCGCCTGGCGGGCAGCACGCACCCAGCCGGCGGAGGCCCTGCGCTATGAATAAGGTCTTCAATCGCGGCGATGAAGTGATCCGTGCCGAGACGCTGGCCAAGACCTACGCCGAAGGCCGCATGCAGACCCCGGTGTTCGACGGCCTCGACCTGAAGGTCACGGCCGGCGAGACGGTGGCGATCATTGGCGCCTCCGGTGCCGGCAAGAGCACCCTGCTGCACCTGCTGGGCGGCCTGGACGTCCCGACTGCGGGCGAGGTGTACGTCACCGGCCAGCGCATGTCGGCACTGTCGGACACCGAGCGCGGCCTGCTGCGCAACCAGGCGCTGGGGTTCGTCTACCAGTTCCACCACCTGCTGCCGGAATTCACCGCGCTGGAAAACGTGATGATGCCGGTGATGCTGGCCGGTATTGGCGTGCCGGAGGCCAGCCAGCGCGCGACCGCGCTGCTGGAAGCGGTCGGCCTGGGCCATCGCCTGGATCACAAGCCGGGCGAGCTGTCCGGTGGCGAGCGCCAGCGTGCCGCCGTGGCGCGTGCGCTGGTCAACCACCCGGCCTGCGTGCTCGGCGATGAGCCGACCGGCAACCTGGATGACCGCACCGCCGCCACCGTGTTCGAGCTGATGCTGGAACTCAACCGTGCGCGCCACACCAGCCTGGTGCTGGTGACCCACGACCGCAGCCTGGCGCGCCGCCTGGATCGCGTGCTGGAACTGCGCGAAGGGCGGCTGCACGCCCTGGCCCACGCCGACGTCTGAGGCGCCGGATCCCGGCGGGTACCGCCGACCGGCGGCTGAATCGGGCCGCCGGCCGTTGCGCCGGCGTTGCCCGGCCGGGCGCATGATGTGCGCAGTTCCCCCGCTGGAGATCGCCATGAAAACCCCGTTGCTGATCGCCGGCCTGTGCCTGGCCCTGGCCGGCTGCGCCACCACTGGCCTGACCAGTGCCGACCGGCTGGAACTGTACCGGGCACACGCCGGCCCGCCGCAGAAGGACATGCAGTTCTTCGGCACGCTCAATGGTTGGACCGAGCTGGGAGACAGCGCGCTGGCGGTCTGGACCCGGCCCAGCGAAGCCTACCTGCTGGAGCTGGCCGGGCCGTGCACGGACCTGTCCAGTGCTCCTGCCATCGGCCTGACCAGCCGGATGGGGCGCGTCAGCGCACCCTTCGACAAGGTGCTAGTACGTGACCCGACGGGCGGCCCGCGCGTGCCGTGTTTCATCAAAACGATCCGCAAGCTGGATGTGAAATCGCTGCGCGCAGAGGAAAAGGAAATGCGGCAGGCGCAGGTGCAGGAGCGCGAGGAATCCGCGAACTGATCGGGTAGCGCCGGGCGATGCCCGGCGTGTGTCTGGTCGCCGGGCATGGCCCGGCGCTACCGGCTCAGGCTTCCGGGGTGAAGCCGGCCGGCTTTTCGGCGTCTTTCTCGAACAGGAACTTCACCAGCTCCGCTTCCAGCATCGCGCGGTGTTCGGGCTTGCGTGGCGACAGGCGGTTTTCGTTGATCAGCATGGTCTGGTGCGCCAGCCAGGCCGCCCAGGCCTGCTTGCCGATGTGGTTGAACACGCGCTGGCCCAGGTCGCCGGGGTAGGGCACGAAGTCCAGGCCCTCGGCATCGCGTTGTTCGTACTGGCAGAAGACGGTTCGGGGCATGGCACTCACTCGTGGTTGCGGGGTTTCGTGGGTCTGCGTTTCGGCGCCTTCACCGGCGTGCCGTCCAGCAGCTTGCGGATCGGCGCGGGCAGGCCCAGCGCCGGGAGTTCGTCAGCGGCCACCCAGCGCAGCGCGGGTTCGTCCACGCGCAGGCCGCGCACCTGCCGCGACAGTACCTGCAGGTGCAGCCGATAGTGGCTGAAGGTGTGCTGCAGCACGGGCAGTTCGTCGGCATCTTCCAGCGAACCGTCGACGTGCGCGTCGAACCAGTCCTGCAGGTCGCTGCCGGCCTCGGCCTGCGGCAGGGTCCAAAGCTGGGCCCAGATGCCGGTATCGGGCCGCTTCTGCAGCAGCACGCGCTGCTGCGGATCGCGCAGCAGCAGGGCCACCGCTTCGCGCTCGGGCAGGATCTTGCCGGGTTTCGGCGTGGGCAGTTCGGCGGTGCGGCCTTCGCGGCGAGCCACGCAGTCTTCCTGCATCGGGCAGATCACGCAGGCCGGCCTGGCGCGGCTGCACACGGTCGCGCCCAGATCCATCTGTGCCTGGGTGTAGTCGGCCATGCGCCCGGCGGGTACCTGCGCCACATGTGCTTCGGCCAGCGCCCAGAGTTGCTTCTCGATGGCCGGCAGGCCGGGAAAGCCCTCGATGCCGTGATAGCGGCTCAGCACGCGCTTGACGTTGCCATCGAGGATCGCGAACGGGTCGTTCCAGGCCTGGCTGAGGATGGCGCCAGCGGTGCTGCGGCCGATGCCGGGCAGGGCATGCAGCGCATCGAAATCGCGCGGCAGGTCGCCGTCGTGCAGTTCCACGCAGCGCTTGGCCGCAGCATGCAGGTTACGTGCACGGGCGTAGTAGCCCAGGCCGGCCCACTGCGCCATCACCTCGTCGTTGCTGGCGGCGGCCAGGTCGGGCAGGGTCGGAAAATGCTGCAGGAAGCGCTGGAAATACGGGATGACCGTGGTCACCTGGGTCTGCTGCAGCATGATCTCCGACAGCCAGACCCGGTAGGGACTGCGCGGGTGCTGCCAGGGCAGGTCGTGGCGGCCGTGGTCGTCGAACCAGTGCAGCAGGTGGGCGACGAAGTCGTCTGCGGGGGCGGTTCCGGCGCTGGCGTGCGGCTGGCGGGGCATGGGTGTTCCGGGGAAGGCAGCCACCCGTGGGGTGGCTCTACTGGATTGCGGTTGCGGTGCAGTAGAGCCACGCCATGCGTGGCTGCACGGCGTATCAGGCGCCCAGCGCTTCAGGCAGCAGGGCGTCGACGAAGGCTTCCGGATCGAACACGCGCAGGTCTTCCGGGCGCTCGCCGATGCCGGCGAAGCGGATCGGAATGCCGAACTCGCGGGCCAGGGCGAAGACCACGCCGCCCTTGGCGGTGCCGTCCAGCTTGGTCACCACCAGGCCGGTCACCTTCACTGCGGCATTGAACTGGCGCAGCTGCGACAGCGCGTTCTGGCCCGTGGTGCCGTCGATCACCATCAGCACTTCGTGCGGCGCGGTTTCGTCGATCTTGCCGAGCACGCGGCGGATCTTGCCCAGCTCGTTCATCAGGCCGGACTGGGTATGCAGGCGGCCAGCGGTGTCGGCAATCAGCACCGAGGTGCCGCGCGCCTTGCCGGCCTGCAGCGCGTCGTAGGCCACCGAAGCGGCGTCGGCGTTCTGCCCCTGGGCGACCACGGCCACGCCGTTGCGCTCGCCCCAGGCCTGCAGCTGGGCCACGGCCGCAGCACGGAAGGTATCGCCGGCAGCCAGCATCAGGCTGTGGCCCTCATCCTTGAAGCGCTTGGCCAGCTTGCCGATGGTGGTGGTCTTGCCGACGCCGTTGACGCCGACGGTGAGCACCACGAAGGGCTTGGCGTTGCGGTCGATCACCAGCGGCTTGGCCACCGGCTGCAGGATCGCGATCAGCTCGCTGCGCAGTGCGGCCAGCAGCGCATTGGCATCGACGAACTCGCGCGACTTCATGCGCTTGCGCAGGCCCTCGACCAGGTCGGTGGTGGCGCCCACGCCGACGTCGGCGGTGATCAGTGCGGTTTCCAGTTCGTCCAGCAGGTCGTTGTCGAGCTTGGGATTACGCGAGAACAGGCCGCCGAAGCTGCGGGCGATGACGCTGTTGCGCAGGCGCTCGCGCCAGCCGGGCTTGCCGGCCGGGGCCGGGGCGGCATCGACCAGCACCGGCAGATCAGCGGCGGGCGCGGCCGGAGCCTCGGCCGGGGTCACCGGCGCCAGCGGTGCGAGCACGGCGGCGGCAGCCAGGGCCTCGGCCTCGAAGTCCTCCGGCGCGATGACCCGTTCCTGGACCGGGGTTGCCGGTGCAGCGGCAACCGGCGGCTCGGGCGCGGCGACGGGCGCAGGCGCAGCGGCCTCGACGGTGGCCGGCGTGGCTACCGGTGCGGCGGGTGCCTCCTCGACCGGAGCGGCAGACGGGAACGCCGCCGCCAGCTCGTCAGCCGAGTAATGCTGGGTCTTGGGCGCGTCCGTCGTGGCGGCGTCCTGGGGCTTCTTGCGGCGGAAAAAACTGAGCATTGGCAAAAGGCGCTGAAATCAGAGGGATATGCTACCACTCGGGCCTGTCGGCCCGATGTGGACTCAAGGTTGCGCGTGCGGGGCCGTTAACCGGTCCGAGGGGCTGCGCAGGGCAGCCCGGAGACCGCCGATGAACGTGATGGAGACTGCGCTGTCCGGAATGCGTGCGGCCCAGCAGGGCGTGCAGGTTGCCGCACACAACGTGGCCAACGTCGCCACCCCGGATGCCCAGCGTCTGCAATTGCAGCGCGGCGCGGCCGGGCAGGGCGGGGTAGAGACGACGGTCGTTGCTGCCGACCCAGACCCCACCGCGCCATTGGGTGACCTGCTGGCGGCCAAGGCTGAAGTGGTGGCCTTCGCCGCCAACGCCGCAGTGATACGCCGCCAGGACCAGATGCTGGGCTCGCTGTTGGATCGGGAAGCCTGAGAAGCCCGCCCTGGTAGGTGTCAACCTTGGTTGACACGCCTTTGGAGCGCCAACCAAGGTTGGCCTCTACCAGAGCATCGCCCGGTAGCGCCGGGCCATGCCCGGCGCCCCGCTGTCGATCAGGCCGACAGTTCCAGCAGCAGCTTGTTCAGGCGCGCCACGTAGGCGCCCGGGTCCTTCAGGCTGTCACCGGCGGCCAGCGCGGCCTGGTCGAACAGCACCCGGCCCAGGTCGTCGAAGCGCGCGCCGTCGGCTTCCGCATCGAGCTTGGCGATCAGCGGGTGGCCCGGGTTGATCTCCAGCACCGGCTTGCTGTCGGGCACCTTCTGGCCGCTGGCTTCCAGGATCTGGCGCATCTGCAGGCCCAGATCCTGTTCGCCGATCGCCAGCACCGCCGGCGAATCGGTCAGGCGGTGCGAGACGCGCACTTCAGCCACGTCATCGCCCAGCACGGCCTTCAGGCGCTCGACCAGGCCCTGCTTGTCCTTCGCTGCCGCTTCCTGTTCCTGCTTGTCGGCTTCGCTTTCCAGCGCGCCCAGGTCGAGGTCGCCGCGGGCGATGTCGACGAAGCCCTTGCCGTCGAAATCGGTCAGGTAGCCCATCAGCCACTCGTCGATGCGGTCGGTCAGCAGCAGCACTTCCACGCCCTTCTTGCGGAACACTTCCAGATGCGGGCTGTTGCGCACCTGGCTGTAGCTCTCGCCGGTCAGGTAGTAGATCTTGTCCTGGCCTTCGGCCATGCGGCCGATGTAATCGGCCAGCGACACGGTCTGCGCATCAGCCTCGCCACGGGTGGAGGCAAAGCGCAGCAGGCCGGCCACCTTCTCGCGGTTGTTGTAGTCCTCGGCCGGGCCTTCCTTCAGCACCTGGCCGAATTCCTTCCAGAACGTGGCGTACTGCTCCGGCTTGTCGGCGGCCAGCTTCTCCAGCATGTCCAGCGAGCGCTTGGTCAGCGCTGCCTTCATCGAATCGATGACCGGGCCGGACTGCAGGATCTCGCGCGAGACGTTCAGCGACAGGTCGTTGGAATCGACCACGCCCTTGATGAAGCGCAGGTAGAGCGGCAGGAACTGCTCGGCCTGGTCCATCACGAACACGCGCTGCACGTACAGCTTCAGGCCCTTGGGCGCATCGCGGTGGTACAGGTCGAACGGCGCGCGGCCGGGCACGAACAGCAGCGAGGTGTACTCCAGCTTGCCTTCGACCTTGTTGTGGCTCCAGGCCAGCGGGTCGCTGTGGTCGTGCGCCACGTGCTTGTAGAACTCGGTGTACTCGGCGTCGCTGATCTCGGTGCGCGGGCGGGTCCACAGCGCGCTGGCGCGGTTGACGGTCTCCCATTCACCGGCAGCGCCTTCTTCGCCTTCCTTCGGCATCTGGATCGGCAGGCCGATGTGGTCGGAGTACTTCTTGAGGATGCTGCGCAGGCGCCAGCCATCGGCGAAATCATGCTCGCCGTCCTTCAGGTGCAGGACGATGCGGGTGCCGCGCTCGGCCTTGTCGACGGTGGCCACGTCGAAGTCGCCTTCGCCGCGCGAGGTCCAGCGCACGCCTTCGCCTGCAGCCAGGCCGGCGCGGCGCGAGGTCACTTCCACTTCGTCGGCGACGATGAAGGCGCTGTAGAAGCCGACGCCGAACTGGCCGATCAGCTGCGAATCCTTCTTCTGGTCGCCGGACAGCTGGCGCAGGAAGTCGCCGGTGCCGGATTTTGCAATCGTGCCGAGGTGGGCGATGGCTTCGGCGCGGCTCATGCCGATGCCGTTGTCTTCGATGGTGATGGTGTGGGCGGCGGCGTCGAAGCTGACGCGCACGCGCAGCTCGCTGTCGCCTTCCAGCAGGGCGGGCTGGGTCAGGGCTTCGAAGCGCAGCTTGTCGGCGGCGTCGGCGGCATTGGAGACCAGCTCGCGGAGGAAGATTTCCTTGTTGGAGTACAGCGAGTGGATCATCAGCTGCAGCAGCTGCTTGACCTCGGTCTGGAAGCCAAGGGTTTCGGTCTGGGGGGTCTCGGTCATCGATAGGGCTCCGTGTGCAATGCCGCGCCAGCGCGTGCGGCCTGGCCAAGGGGTATGGCTGATTGTCCCGAAATCAAGGGGTTGGTCTGGCAGGGCTTGCAGCCCTGCACCTGCCGGTAGTGCCGGCCGCTGGCCGGCAGCCTTAGAGTCAAAAGCCAGAGCGGCATTCCGTGGGATGGCGGGGCACTGTGGGTTCGCGGGGACGCCGTGAACCCGTCCATGGGGGCTTGGTCGCCGCATCCATGCGGCTCACACCCCGCGAACCCACAGTGCCCCGCCTTCGACAGGTTCACGCGGCTGATGGAACCTGCTGTTGGTGGGTGCCGACCGTTGGTCGGCACATCTTTCAGATATCGATACATCAAATGGGGTCAGATCCGTTTTCCTGCGGAAAACGGATCTGACCGCACCTGCATGACGGGCATCGGATTGCGTCTGGGGCAGAGCCCCCTGAGTCAGGGGGCGGCCGCGAAGCGGCGGGGGTATGGGAGTTGGTAAGGGGGCCCGCGTTTCGCGCAGCGAAGCGTGGGAGCGACAGCGCGCATGCGTTGGCGCGTACCCGGGCGCCGCCCGGCCGAACTACAATCCCGCTCATGGTGAATTTCTCGAACAACCCCCGCCGGGGCCGCCGGTGAGCGGCCGCGGTGGCAATGACGGCCAGGTCCGCATCATCGGCGGGCGCTGGCGCAATACCCGCCTGCCGGTGCCGACCCTGCCGGGCCTGCGGCCCAGCAGCGACCGCGTGCGCGAAACGCTGTTCAACTGGCTGATGCCCCGGCTGGGCGGGGCGCGGGTGCTGGATCTGTTCGCCGGCAGCGGCGCGCTGGGCCTGGAAGCCGTCTCCCGCGGTGCGGCGCACGCCACCCTGGTCGAGCGCGATCCCCAGCTCGGCCGCAACCTGTCGGCCGCCGTCGCCAAGCTGCAGGCCGCCGGGCAGGTCACCGTGGTCCAGGCCGATGCCCTGCGCTGGCTGCAGGGCGCGCAGGCGCAGCAGGCTGATCTGGTCTTCATCGACCCGCCGTTCGCCGATGGCCTCTGGCAGGACGTGCTGGCCCAGCTGCCACGCCACCTGGCCGCCGATGCCTGGCTGTACCTGGAATCGCCGGCCGGCCACGTGCCCGTGCTGCCGCCGGAATGGCTGATGCACCGCGAGGGCGGCACCCGCGAGGTGCGCTTTGCCCTGTACCGCCGCGCCGCTGCTACACTTTGACCTCATCTGAACATCTGCATCCGCCCATGACCGTGGCCAACCGCCGCATTGCCGTCTACCCCGGCACGTTCGACCCCATCACCAACGGTCATATCGACCTGGTGAGCCGGGCCGCGCCGCTGTTCGAAAAGGTCGTGGTGGGCGTGGCGCAGAGCCCGTCCAAGGGCCCGGCGCTGCCGCTGGAGCAGCGCGTGCAGCTGGCCCGGGGTGCCCTGGGCCACCACAGCAATGTCGAAGTCATCGGCTTCGATACCCTGCTGGCCCATTTCGTACGTTCGGTCCAGGGCGGGGTGCTGCTGCGCGGCCTGCGCGCGGTGTCCGACTTCGAATACGAATTCCAGATGGCGAGCATGAACCGCCACCTGATCCCGGAGGTCGAGACCCTGTTCCTGACCCCGGCCGAGCAGCACAGCTTCATTTCGTCCTCGCTGGTCCGCGAGATCGCCCGCCTCGGTGGCGACGTGTCCGGTTTCGTGCCGGCCGCCGTGCTTGAGGCGCTGCGCAAGGTCCGCGAAGCGAAGTCGGCGCAGTCGTAAATCCTGCCCGCCGCGGCAGGGCCAGTAGTACCACGCACCCCCATTACGTAAACCACACGCACCACTCGGGAGGAAACCCATGAACACCACCATGCGCGCGATGCTGATCGCTTCGTTTGCCCTGGCCTTCACCGCCTGCAAGAAGGAAGAGGCCGCTCCGGTCGAAGACGCCAAGCAGGCCCTGGTCGCTCCGGCCAAGGAAGACGATGCAGGCTGGAAGAAGTACCTGCAGGAAGTGGCGATCCAGAACATGGGCACCATCACCAACAGCCCGTTCCTGTATTACCTCTCGCCGGAATCGGATCCGGACTTCCAGGCCAAGTACGAGCGCCAGACCGAAAGCGCGACCCAGGCCGTGGCCCGTGGCGTGCAGCCGGGCAACATGCTGGCCTTCGGTTCGTCGGCCTCCGGCAAGATGGCTGACATGATCCAGGCCGTGTTCAAGGACGTCTCGCCGGATTCGATGAAGGGCGTGCGCGTCGTCTTCATCGGCCAGTCCGCAGACAACGCCCGCGTGCAGGCTGTCGTGCAGCCGACCGGCGCCGAGTACATTTTCGTCGAAGCCAAGTAAGACCGAGCCATGGCGGCCATGCTCCGGCATGGCCCGGGCGCTGCCACCCCGGTGGCACTGCCGATGACCTGACCGGCCCGCGCGCCCGCGCGGGCCGGTCCTTGTCCCAAGGCGCGGGCGAGGAGTATCGCCATGTCGCTGAAAATCAACGAGCTCTGCGTCAACTGTGACGTCTGTGAGCCGGCCTGCCCGAACCAGGCCATTTCGATGGGTGAAACCATCTACCTGATCGACCCTGCGCGCTGCACCGAATGCGTGGGTCACTTCGACGAACCACAGTGCGTGGTCGTCTGCCCGGTCGAATGCATCGACCCGGACCCGGAGATCGTGGAAACGGAAGTCCAGCTGCTGACCAAGTTGCGCCGACTGCAGCACGATCACCCCGAACTCTATGCGGAGCCCCCATCCGAATGAAGACGCTGATCGTCCGTCCCCTGCTGCTGCTCGGCCTGGTGCTGAGCCCGCTGGCGTGGGCTGAAACCACCGCCCGTGCCGAGCGCCCCGATGGCGCGGCCATCGCCAGCGGTCATGCGCTGGCCACCCAGGCCGGCATCGACATCCTGGCGCAGGGCGGCAACGCCTTCGATGCGGCCGTGGCGGTGTCCTCCACCCTGGCCGTGGTCGAGCCGATCAGTTCGGGCTTGGGCGGCGGTGGCTTCTTCCTGCTGCACGATGCGGCCACCGGCAAGGACATCATGCTGGATGCGCGCGAGACCGCCCCGGCGGCCGCGACCCCGCAGGCGTTCCTGGACAAGCAGGGCAACCTGGACCGCGACCGTTCGGTCAACGGCCCGTGGTCGGCCGGTATCCCGGGCCTGCCCGCCGCGCTGGTGGAACTGTCGGCCAAGCACGGCAAGCTGCCGCTGTCGGCCTCGCTGCAGCCGGCCATCCGCATTGCCCGCGAAGGTTTCCCGGTCTATGACCGCATGGCCAAGGGCTACGCCTCGCGCCGTGAGGTGATGGAACGCTTCCCCGGTACGCGCGAGGTCTACCTGCGCAACGGCAAGCCGATCGCCACCGGCGATCTGTTCAAGCAGCCGGAGCTGGCGCAGACCCTGGAGCGCCTCGCCGCAGGTGGCCGTGATGGCTTCTACAAGGGCCAGACCGGCAAGCTGCTGCTGGAAGGCGTGAAGCAGGCCGGCGGCAAGTGGACGGCCGACGAGCTGGCCGGCTACCAGGTCAAGCTGCGCGAACCGATCGTGTTCGACTACAACGGCTGGAAGATCACCACCGCGCCGCCGCCGTCGTCCGGTGGCATCGCCCTGGCCAGCATGCTGCAGATCCTTGAAGGCTGGGACATCAAGCAGATGGATGCGGCCCACCGTACCCACCTGGTGGTGGAAGCCATGCGCCGCGCCTACCGCGACCGCACCTTCTTCCTGGGCGATCCGGACTTCGTGCAGATCCCGCAGAAAGTGCTGACCAGCAAGGACTACGCGCAGGGCCTGCGGGCCACGATCCACCCGGAAAAGGCCACCCCGAGCGACCTGCTGTCGGGCAACCCGACCCCGCTGGAAGATGACGAGACCACGCATTTCTCGATCATCGACGGCGATGGCAACCGCGTCGGCGCCACCCAGACCGTCAACCTGCTGTACGGCTCGGGCCTGATTCCCAAGGGCACCGGCGTGCTGCTGAACAACGAGATGGACGACTTCGCGCTGAAGCCGGGTACCCCCAACGCCTTCGGCGTGATGGGTTACGCGGCCAACGCGCCGAAGCCGGGCAAGCGCATGCTCAGCTCGATGACGCCCACCTTCATGGAGAACGCCGACAAGGTGGTGGTGCTGGGCACCCCCGGTGGCAGCCGCATCATCACCATGGTGCTGCTGGGCATCCTCGGCTATGACGCCGGCCTGGACGCACAGCAGGTGGCCGCCCTGCCGCGCTACCACCACCAGTGGCTGCCGGACCTGATCGAGGCCGAGAGCGATGCCTTCGACGCAGGCACCGTGAAGCAGCTGCAGGCGATGGGCCACAAGATCGACCTGCCGGGCGACGTCGCCGCCGGCGGCCGCGGCTCCAGCCACGTCTGGGGCAACCTGCAGACGGTGGAGTGGGACCGCAAGGCCAACAAGCTGTACGGTGGCAGCGATCCGCGCAACCCGGTGGGCAGCGCCCAGGTCGTGCCGGCGCACTGATGTGGCGGTAGCGCCGGGCCATGCCCGGCGAAGCAGGAATCACCAGACCCCGCCACCCGGCGGGGTTCTGCATTTTGCGGCTAGCGATTATTTAACGGGGTGCCCTCGATAATTGCCGCATGAAACTATGGTCGATTCGTGGGAACTCGCAGCGCCTGGATGGCGGCGCGATGTTCGGCAACGCGCCGCGTGCGGTGTGGGAAAAGTGGGCGGCACCGGACGAGCTCAATCGCATCGAGCTGGCCTGCCGTGCGCTGCTGGCCAGCCCGCTGGATGGCAAGACCGTGCTCTTCGAGACCGGCATCGGTGCGTTCTTCGATCCCCGCATGCGTGACCGCTACGGCGTGCAGGAAAGCCAGCACGTGCTGATCGATTCGCTGCGCGAGGCGGGTTTCGAGCACGAGGACATCGACGTGGTGGTGCTCAGCCACCTGCATTTCGACCACGCGGGCGGCCTGCTGGCGGCGTGGAGCGAAGGGCGCGGGCCGGAGCTGCTGTTTCCCAACGCGACCTTCGTGGTCGGTGCGCAGCACTGGCAGCGGGCGCTGCAGCCGCATCCGCGCGACCGCGCCAGCTTCATTCCGGAGCTGCCGGGCCTGCTGCAGGCCAGTGGGCGCCTGGAAGTGGTCGATGGCGAGTATTCGCAGGCGCTGGGCAACAGCGTGCGCTTCAGCTACAGCGATGGGCATACCCCGGGCCTGATGCTGGCCGAGATCGTGGGCCATGCGCATGCCGGCGAGGATGCGCATGGTGGCGTGGTGTTCTGCGCCGACCTGATCCCGGGGCGCTCGTGGGTGCACGTGCCGATCACCATGGGCTACGACCGCAATGCCGAGCTGCTGATCGACGAGAAGCGGCGCTTCCTGGAAGACAAGCTGGCGCGCAACGTGCATCTGTTCTTCACCCATGACCCGCAGGTGGCGCTGGCGCAGCTGGGGCGGGATGAGAAGGGGCGTTTTGTGACCCTGCATGAGCAGGGGGAGCTGAAGGCGCGCGCGCTGGGGTGAGGGGTGTTCGTTCGGCAGGGCTTGCAGCCCTGCACCTGCTCAATGCAACGGCAACGTCAAAAGCCGAAGCGGGCTTTCCGTGGGATGGCGGGGCGGTGTGGGCTTGCAGGACACGCCGTAAACCCATCCATGGGGGCTCGTAGGCGCCATCCATGGCGCCTGCGGTCCTGCAAGCCCACACCGCCCCACCTTTGACAGTTGGCCGGTGGCTGTTGGTGGGTGCCGACCGTTGGTCGGCACATCTGTCAGATATCGATATTCAAATGGGGTCGGGTGAAGTCGATGGACTCTCTTACGAGGCTTTCAGGCAGCTGCTCATGAAGGTCTTGCGGGCGTCGCCGGCGAGTTTCTTCGTCGCGGCATCGGCATTGCACTGCTTCATGCGCTCCTGCGGGGTGGCGGCCTTGGTTTCGGTGGCGTGGCCGCTCAGGCAGGCGCTCTGCGCGGTCTTGTAGGCGTCGCCCTTCAGCCCTTTGTTCTTGGCCGAGCAGTCGGCCATGCGCTGCTGTTGCGGGGTGGCGGCGGTGGCCGCCAGGGGCAGGCCGATCAGCAGGGCGGCGGCCAGCAGGAACGAGGCGTTCATGGCATCTCCAGGGCGAGCGGTGCGGGTGCGCGGAGCATTCGCCTGCTGGCTGGAAAACGACGTGAAGATCCGCGATCGTCCCGGTAACGCTTGCCTGGGCGGGGCGATCGGCGTATCGGTGGGCACCCGACCGTTCGCACAGGAGTACGCCCATGACTGCCGATGCCGACCAGCATCCGGACACCGACCTGGTCATCAGCCGCGTGTTGGCCGCGCCGCGGGCGGCGGTGTGGCGGGCGTGGACCGAGCCTGACCTGCTGCGGCAGTGGTGGTGCCCGCGGCCGTGGACCACTGAAGTGCGCGCGTTCGAACTGCGCGCGGGTGGGGCATTCCACACCTTCATGCAGGGCCCCGAGGGCGGCAGCAGCGATAACCCCGGGTGTTTCGTCGAGGTGGTGCCGCAGCAGCGCCTGGTGTTCACCTCGATGCTGGGCGGTGGCTGGCGCCCGCAGACGCCATGGCTGGGCTTCACCGCCATCATCACCCTGGCAGACGAAGGGCAGGGCTGCCGCTACACCGCGCAGGTGATGCACCCGGACAAGACAGTCCGTGACCAACACGAACAGATGGGGTTCTTTGAGGGCTGGAACATGGCCATCGACCAGCTGGAAGCGCTGGCGGCCGGGTTGTAAAGACTCGGGGTCAGAGCCCTTTCTGCGAAAGGGTTCCGACCCCTTGAACCGGATCACACCACGCGGGTACCGAAGATACGGTCGCCGGCATCGCCCAGGCCCGGCAGGATGTAACCCTTGTCGTTGAGCTGGGCATCGATGGCCGCGGTGTAGATCTCCACGTCCGGATGGGCGGCCTTGACCGCTTCGATGCCTTCCGGCGCCGCGACCAGGAAGATGCCCTTGATGCGGCGCGCGCCGGCGCGCTTGAGCATGTCGATGGTGGCGATCAGGGTGCCGCCGGTGGCCAGCATCGGGTCCAGGATCAGCGCGTCGCGCTCTTCCAGGCGGCCGGTCAGGCGCTCGAAATAGGGCACCGGCTGCAGGGTTTCCTCATCGCGCTGCAGGCCGACCACGCTCACGCGCGCGGCCGGGATCAGCGACAGCACGCCGCTGAGCATGCCCAGGCCGGCACGCAGGATCGGCACCACGGTGATCTTGGCACCGGCGATGCGCTGCACGGTGACCGGGCCGGCCCAGCCGGGCAGGGTGTGCGGCTCGGTCTCCAGGTCAGCGGTGGCCTCGTAGGCCAGCAGCGTGCCCAGTTCGTTGGCCAGCTCGCGGAAATCCTTGGTGCTGAGCGCGGCGTTGCGCATCAGGCCGATCTTGTGCTGCACCAGCGGGTGGCGCACTTCGACGATCTTCATGGTCGGGAAGGGGAATGGAGAGAGGCCCCCATTTTGCCGGATCGGCGCTGCGAAGCCCACGCCGCATGCAATGAATGTGCTGAACAGTGTCACCGCCATGCAATCTTGCGGACATACCGTGCAGACCCATTCTTCACAGGTATGGGACTCCACCGTGCACATCAAGACTCCGCTGGCCATGGCCATCACCGTGACCCTGGCGCTGGGGGCCGCAGCACCGCTGCAGGCCGCCGGGCAGCAGGCCTTGGCCGCCACCGGCGCGGTTGCCGCCGATGCCGTCGACCTGGACCGCATCGAAGTGCGCGCCCAGCTCGAATCGCAGATCCGCGCGGTCGACCTCAAGCGCAGCAGCGACGCCATCGAAGACGCCGTGTCTTCCGATGCCCTGGGCCAGTACCCGGACAAGAACGTCGCCGAATCGCTGCAGCGCCTGCCGGGCATCAGCGTGACCCGCGACCAGGGCGAAGGCCGTTTCGTGGTCATCCGCGGCCTGGATGCCAACCTCAACAGCGTCAGCATCGATGGCATCGCCGTGGGTACCCCGGAAGATTCCAGCCGCGCCGCGCCGCTGGACGTCATTCCCTCCGATTCGACCGAGCGCCTGCGCGTGGTCAAGTCGCCCACCCCGGACATGCCCGGTGATGCCATCGGCGGCGCGGTGCTGGTTGAATCGGCCTCGGCCTTCGACCGCGACGGCCGCAGCCTGCGTGGCAAGATCGAAGCCAGCCACCAGCAGCTGTCCGGCGAGACCAGCCCGAAGGCCTCGTTCAACTACAGCGAAGTGTTCGCCGATACCTTCGGCGTGGCGCTGGGCGTGAACTACCAGAACCGCAAGTTCGAGTCGGACAACACCGAAGTCGAGTACGACGGTGAGAAGGATGCCGCTCCGGGCGATGTCACCGCGATCAACCTGCAGAACCGCAAGTACGAGATCGAGCGCAAGCGCATCGGTGCCAACCTCAACATGGACTGGCGCCCGGACGAGGACAGCAAGTACTACCTGCGCACGCTGTACAGCCAGTTCGACGATGCCGAAACGCGCCAGCGCGTGATCTACAACTTCGACGACGCCGACATGGTCGCCACCGGCACCGACCAGTTCCGCCTGGACGACCTGCCGTCGGATGCGATCCAGAAGCGCATGCGCTACCGCACCAAGAAGGAAAACACCTTTGCTGCCAGCCTGGGTGGCGAGAACAAGCTGACCAACGCGGTGGTCGATTACAAGATCGGTTACACCCGTACCGAAGAGCGCGTCAACGACGAGATGGAAGCGCGCTTCGAACTGGATGCCGACGACATGTCCGGCACCCTGGACCAGCGCAGCCGCCTGCCGACCTACACGCTCAGCAGCAACGACTGGATGGACAACGCGAACTACGCGTTCGACCGCTTCGTGATCTCGCCCAAGCAGGTCAACGACGAAGAACGCAGCGCGCAGGTCAACGTGCGCTTCGACGGCGACAGCAGCAGCATCAAGTTCGGCCTGCTGGGCCGCTGGCGCGACCGTGATGTCAACGTGGACGAAAGCGAGCTGCGCCGCGGCCCGGACATCGACCTGACCACCTGGACCGCCGCCGACCCGGAACACCGCCACGGCGTGATGGGGCAGGGCATGAGCTCGGCGGCCATGCGCCGCTACTGGGCGCAGAATGGCAGCCGTTACACCGCCCGCCCGCAGGACGTTGCCGGCAACGCCGCCACCTCGCTGGAAGAGGACTACACCGCCAGCGAAGACATCTTCGCCAGCTACGCGATGGGCACCTGGGACATCGGTGCGCTGCGCATCATCGGTGGCGTGCGCGTGGAAAACACCCGCTTCAAGGCCACGGGCAACAGTGTCGAGCTGGACGACGATGACGGCTACACCGTCAACCCGGTGCAGGCCAACCGCAGCTACACCAACGTGCTGCCGGGCCTGCACCTGCGCTACGACGCGGCCGACGACTGGGTGCTGCGCGCCTCGGCCAACAAGACGGTCTCGCGCCCGTCCTTCGGTGACATCTCGCCGCGCCGCGCGCTGAACGCCGGTGACGAAGAGCTGCGCTTGGGCAACCCGCAACTGGATCCCTACGAATCGAAGAACATCGACCTGTCGGTCGAAAAGTACATCGGCAGCACCGGCATCGTCTCGCTGGGCCTATTCCACAAGTCCATCGACGGCTACATCGTGGAAACCGTCAGCCAGAACGATCCGGCCTATGACGGCCTCGACGTGACCCGCCCGATCAATGGCCGCAAGGCCACCGTGCGCGGTGCCGAGTTCAACTGGCAGCAGCAGCTGGCGTTCCTGCCCGGCGCGCTGGACGGCCTGCTGGTCGGTGCCAGCGGCACCTGGCTGGACACCAAGTTCGATGCAGGCATCGACGGCCGCGAGGGCGAGGACTTCATGCTGCCGCGCGCTTCCAAGCACGTCTACAGCGCGCACATCGGCTACGAGAAGTACGGCCTGAGCACGCGCCTGGCCGCGGTCTACCGCAGCGAGTACCTGGACACCGTCGGTGCGGGCCGCGCGTTCGACATCTACGTCGCGCCCAACACCCAGCTCGACTTCTCGCTGGATTACAAGTTCACCCCGCGCATCAGCATGTACTTCGAAGCGCAGAACCTGCTCGACAAACCGCTGGAGCTCTACCAGGGCACCCGTTCGCGCACCCTGCAGATGGAAGAGTACGGCCGCACCTACGCCATCGGCCTGAAGGTGGCCCTGTGATGGCGCGTGGCATGACCCTGCTGGCCGCCGCGATGGCTGCCTGCCTTGCCGCTGGCTGCACGCCGGCGGAGGCTCCGGCCGGTGCCGATACCGGTGCCGCCGCGAAGGCACCGGCTGAGGCCGCGCGCTCGGTGTCGACCATCGCCGAGGCGTTCCTCAGCCCGATGACCCCGGACGACAACATCGACTCGCCCGCTGCGTGGAAGGCGCCGGACGGCAAGACCTGGCTGATCGCCACGGCCAAGGCCACCGACAAGCTGGTGGTGTATGACGGCAGCACCGGCCAGCACCTGCGCGACGTCGGCACCGCCGGCACCGCGCTGGGCCAGTTCGACCGCCCCAACGGCATCGCGGTCACCGACGACCTGCTGTGGATCGTCGAGCGTGACAACCACCGCGTGCAGGTGTTCTCGCTGCCCGATTTCACCCCGCTGGCGGTGTTCGGTGCCGACGACCTGCGCAAGCCGTATGGCCTGTGGGTCGACCGCCGCGCCGATGGCTACAGCGTGTACGTCACCGATTCGTGGGACAACGGCGAGGATGCACAGGGCAAGGACATCCTGCCGCCGCTGGCCGAGCTGGACAAGCGCGTGCGCCAGTACCACGTCACCCGCGATGGCGCCAAGGTTCAAGCGACCCTGGCGGCCAGCATCGGCGATACCAGCGAGGCCGGCGCACTGCGCGTGGTCGAATCGATCTGGGGCGACCCGGCCAACGATCGCCTGCTGATCGCCGAGGAAGACGAAAGCTACGCCAGCGAGTTCAAGGTCTACACGCTGGCTGGCCGTTTCACCGGCACCACCTTTGGCCGCGATGTGTTCAAGGCGCAGGCCGAAGGCGTGATGCTGCGCACCTGCGGCAAGGACGGCTGGTGGATCACCACCGAGCAGGGCAAGCAGCGCAGCGTGTTCCACCTGTTCGACCGCCATACGCTGAAGCCGGTGGGTGCCTTCCAGGGCAATACCGTGGCCAACACCGATGGCATCTGGATGATGCAGCAGCCGAGCCCGCGCTTCCCGCATGGCGCGCTCTACGCCGTGCATGACGACCAGGGCGTGGTCGCCTTCGACTGGGAGGCCATCGCCAAACAGCTGTCGCTGCCGCTGGAGTGTGGCGCATGAGCCGTCGTTGCATGAATGCCCTCGCGCTGGGCCTGCTGCTGGCGGTGCCCGCGCTGGGCTTTGCCGCCGCCGAACCGAACACCCAGGTGCCGGTGGGCAGCCACCACTATGCAGCTACGACCGTGCCGGACCGCATCGTCGCCTCGCCGTCGGTCGACCCCAGCCAGGGCTTCGCCGTGGCCTGGCGTACCGACGGCAGCGTGCAGGCGCCGCTGCTGGAAATCGCCCTGGCCGGTGATTCGCCGGCCATCGAGGGCATCCGCCAGGTGCGCGCGAAGACCCAGGAACTGAAGACCGAGAACGGCGTGTCGCACCACCATCGCGCCGAAGTTGATGGACTGAAGCCGGACACCCTGTACGTGTACCGCGTGCAGGGCAATGGCAGCTGGAGTGCCTGGAACCAGCTAAGCACGCTGGGCAAGGCCGGCGAGCCGCTGACCCTGCTGTATTTCGGCGATACCCAGAACAAGAACCTCAGCCATGTCAGCCGCGTGGTGCGTGCCGCGCAGAAGACCGCACCGGAGGCACGCATGAGCCTGTTCGCCGGTGACCTGGTCAGCGGTGGCGACGGTGCCGATGACAGCGAATGGGGCGAGTGGTTCGCCGCCACCAGCTGGCTGGCGCAGGAAACCCTGGTGGCCCCGGCCATCGGCAACCACGAGTACTTCGAAGAGTTCGAGGACACCCCGCAGGAACGCCGCGTGCTGGGCAAGCACTGGCCGGTGACGTTCGCGCTGCCGGGCAACGGCGCCGCAGCCGCGGCCAGCAGCACCTACTGGTTCGACGTGCAGGACGTGCGCGTGGCCGTGCTCGATGGCACGTCCGCACTCGATCTGGGTACGGCCAAGGCGCAGGCGCAGTGGCTGGACAAGGTGCTGGCCAACAACCCGCACCCGTGGACGATCGTGCTGCTGCACCAGCCGTTCTATTCGCCGCGCGAAGGCCGCGAGAACGCGGCGCTGCGCGACGTGCTGCTGCCGGTGGTCCGCCGCCACAACGTCGACCTGGTGCTGCAGGGCCACGACCACACCTACGGCCGCCGCGGCGAAGGGCAGGCCGCTACGCCGCAGTACGTGGTGACGGTGGCTGGCCCGAAGCAGTACCGCCTGTCCGACGAGGCACGCCGGACCATGGACCCGGTGGCCGAGGACACCCAGCTGTTCCAGGTGCTGAAGATCGACCCGCAGCACCTGCGCTACGAAGCCCGCACCGTCACCGGCCGGTTGTACGATGCCTTCGAGCTGCGCCGCGACGCCGCTGGCGGCAAGCAGCGGGTGGAGCTGCGCGAAGACCGCATCGCCCCGCGCGACTGCCCGCGTGCGCAGACCGCCAAGGGCCGTGCCGACCGTTGCTGGGAATGAGGAGGAGTGACCGCATGAATGCATCCCGACGCATCGCCCCGCTGGCCGCCCTGGGCGCAGCCCTGCTGCTGGTGGCCGGTGCCGTGACCGCCGCCGACAGCGTGCTGCACCCGTTCCTGGCCGCGCAGCCGAAGCAGGCCCCGGCCGAAGTGAACCTGGCGGTGGAGATCCCGGCCGGCAGCTTCACCAAGTACGAGATCAAGGAAGACGGCCTGGTGCACGTGGATCGCTTCCAGTCGATGCCGGTGGCCTATCCGGCCAACTATGGCTCGATGCCGCGCACGCTGGCCGGTGACAACGATCCGCTGGATGCGCTGGTGCTGACCCGCGAACCGCTGCACCCCGGCGTGATCGTGCGCTTCCGTCCGATCGGCTACCTGAAGATGATCGATGGCGGCGAGCACGACGAGAAGGTGATCGGCGTGCCCACCGACAAGGTCGACCCGACCTACGCCAACATCCGCGACCTGTCCGATCTGCCTGAGATCGAACGGCAGCGCATCGAGGCGTTCTTCCGGGTCTACAAGGACCTGCCGGCCGGCCGCAACCCGGTGCAGCTCAATGGCTGGGGCAATGCCGCTGAGGCCCGCGCGCTGATCAGCGAGGCGATGAAGCGCTTCGAGGCTGTCCCGACGCGTTGAGAGGGAATGGCACACGCTGCGGCAACCGGATAGGCTGCCGCAGCGCGGTGCTGTGCCGCGGGGGAGCGGCACACGGATGGATGCGAACTGGGTGATCGGGCTGGTGCTCGTCTGGATGCTGCTACCGGGCTTTTTCTTCGGCGGGCGCTACAAGGCGGACCTTTCCTCGCCTCGTCTCTGGCGGCGCTGGCTGAACCGTGCCGTGTTGTACCCGTGATTCCACCTCATCGCGGCCGTACTGCTGATGCACCTGGGCAACGGATTGTCTTCGCTGCGCCCGGAACTGGGCGAGGGCCTGCAGGATCTGGGGCATGGCCCCGCTGGTTTCGTGCTGCTGCCGTTTCCCCTGGCCGTGGTGCTGATGACCATCCCCGTGCGCCTGCAGCGCGTGCTTCGCGGGCGACGCTGGAAACCCGGTCCGGACCCGGAGCCCGCAGTGCTGCCGCAGGCAGTCGCAGCCATCAGGCCGCGGTCGCGGGATTATGGGCAGATCGATCTTGCCGACCCGGCCATGATCGAGGAACTGGCGCGCAGCCACTGGCAGGTCATGGATGCTGCCGATCGACGAGGGCTGGGGCTGGATCATGCCGAGCGGCTGCAGCGTGGTTTCCTGCGCTACCTGCTGCTGCTCGATGACCGGCAACTGGCCGAGCAGGCGGCTTCGGTCTATCGGCGGGCGATGATCGCCCATGCCTGGGACGGCCAGCGCGAACGCGGCCTGTAGATCCACGCCCTGCGTGGATTCAGCCCTGCAGCGTCTCGATGAATGACTCCGCGTCGATCCGGTCGCCCAGCACCTGGGCCACCGCCTGCAGGGCCGCTTCCTGGTGCTCGGCGCGGATGCCGCCGTCGTCGTCATCGTTGTAGAGATCGTCGCCGGCTTCCAGATACACCGTGCCGGCCGCCGCCAGCGCTGCCATCAGAGTCGGCACATCCGTAGCGATCTCGCCGGCCTCCAGCAGGCCGGCGCCGTGGTGGCTGAACAACACGCGTCCGTCATCCAGGTTGAGGATGAAGGGATCCGCGCCGCGGTCGGCAATTACCAGCCATTTCGACGGCCAGCTGTCGATCGGCTCGCCGCTGATGCCATTCCAGCGATAACCCGCCTGGTGGCGCCACAGGCGTTGCAGCGGGGGAACCCACACCTCAAGGCCGGGGATGGTGATGCCGGCACGGCCGACCTTGGCATTGATCTCGCGCCCCAGCGGCCCGACCTGCGCGTAGAAACGCGCCAACACAGGCGGCAGCGGGAAGGGACCGTCCCAGTCCTGTCCGTCCTGGGCCTGCAACGGGCCGAAACGGGCGAAGGCAGCGTGCAGGTCATCCATGGCGACGTTGTTCCGGTAATGGGCCCGGCAGCCTAGCAGACGGCCCTGCGTGCAATGCCTTCACCGCCGCTGGCTATCATGTGCGCCATCAAGAACGAAGGCGATGCACGTGTCGGTAGCGTTGGTGTGGTTCCGCCGCGATCTGCGGCTGCAGGACAATCCGGCCCTGCAGGCCGCGCTCGATGCCGGCCATGACGTGGTGCCGGTCTACATTCATGCGCCGCAGGAAGAGGGCGAATGGGTGCCTGGCGCAGCGTCGGATGCCTGGCGAAACCGCTCGCTGGCCGCGCTCGATGCTGACCTGCGCGCGCGTGGTTCTGCCCTGGTGCTGCGCAGCGGCGACAGCCTGGACGCGCTGCAGGCGCTGATCGAAGAGACGGGCGCCGAGGTCGTTTACTGGAACCGCAAGTATGAGCCGGCCACCCAGCCGCGCGACGCCAGCATCAAGCGCACCCTGCGCGAGCAGGGCGTTGATGCGCAGAGCTGCAACGGCAGCCTGCTGTTCGAGCCGTGGGACGTCGCCACCCAGCAGGGGCAGCCGTACAAGGTGTTCACCCCGTACTGGCGCAACGTGCTCAGCCACTGGCGCTTGCCTGCGCTGCAACCCGCGCCGAAGAAGCTGGCATCGCACGGCGTCGCCAGCCTCGCGCTGGAGGAACTGCAGCTGGCGCCGGCGCTGGACTGGGACACCGGCTTCTGGGAGCACTGGCAGCCCGGCGAAGCGGGTGCGCTGGAGGCGTTGTCGGTGTTCGAGGATGGCGCCCTGCGCGGGTACCGCGAGCAGCGTGACCTGCCGGACCGTGTAGGCACCTCGCGGATGTCGCCGCACCTGCATTTTGGTGAAATTGCACCGTGGCGCATCGCCCATGCGCTGGAAGGCCTGCGCAGTGCCGGCACCGATGCCGATATCGACGGCTACCTGCGCCAGCTCGGCTGGCGTGATTTCGCCTATCACCTGCTGCACCACTTCCCGAAGACGCCGAACGAGAACCTCAATCCGCGCTTTGATCGCTTCCCCTGGGCCAACCCCAGTGGCGCGCAGCTGCACGACTGGCAGCGTGGCAACACCGGCGTGCCGATCGTCGATGCGGGCCTGCGCGAGCTGTGGCATACCGGTTACATGCACAACCGGGTGCGGATGATCGTTGCCAGCTACCTGTGCAAGCACCTGCGCGCGCACTGGCTGCACGGCGCGCGCTGGTTCTGGGACACGCTGGTCGATGCCGACCTGGCCAACAACACGATGGGCTGGCAGTGGGTGGCGGGCACCGGGGCCGACGCGGCGCCGTACTTCCGCGTGTTCAATCCGGTCACCCAGGCTGAGAAGTTCGATCCGCAGGCCCGTTACATCACCCGCTGGGTGCCGGAACTGGCGGCGCTGCCGGTCAAGGCGCGCTTCGCGCCGTGGCAGCATCCGCTGCTGCTTGCCGACAAGGCGCCGGGCTACCCGCGCACCCCGCTGGTGGACCTGGCTGCAGGCCGCGACGCCGCGCTGGCGGCCTACCGGAGCACGGGCGGCGCGTAAAGGTCGCCGATGAAGGCCGGCTCAGAAAGCTGAATGCAGCACGTCCGGCCTTCACATCCATCATCCCGGCATCGCGCCGGGCTGTATATCCTCCGGGTCGTTCGCACGCCGCACTGGCCGGCATCCAAGGAGACCACCATGATCCGCAATACCACCCGCAACGTCGCCCTGGCCCTGATGACCGCTGCCGCGCTGACGGCGTGCGCCACCGGCGGCTCCTATGTGCAGAGTGACCAGTACGGCAACCCGACCGAACAGCAGAACCGCACCGGTCGTGGCGCCCTGATCGGTACCGCCGTCGGCGTGGCCGCTGGCCTGCTGAGCGGCAACAGTGCCACCGAACGTCGCCAGCACGCACTGGTCGGCGCCGGCATCGGCGCGCTGAGTGGCGCGGCCATCGGCAACTACCAGGATCGCCAGGAACGCGCCCTGCGTGAGCGCACCGCCAACACCGGCATCGACGTGCAGCGCCAGGGCGACAACATCACCCTGAACCTGCCGGACGGCATCACCTTTGATTTCGGCAAGTCGGCGTTGAAGCCGCAGTTCTACGGCTCGCTCAACGGTGTTGCCAGCACGCTGAATGAGTACAACCAGACCATGATCGAAGTGGTCGGCCACACCGACAGCATCGGCAGCGACGCGGTGAACAACCGCCTGTCGAAGGAGCGCGCGGATTCGGTGGCCCAGTATCTGGTCGGCCAGGGCGTGCAGCAGGTGCGCATTGAAACCCTGGGCGCCGGCAAGGCCTATCCGATTGCCGACAACAGCACCGACGCCGGCCGCGCGCAGAACCGCCGCGTGGAGATTCGTGTGATTCCGCTCAAGCAGTAACGCGCAGCGTTACTGCTTGAGCCGGTCCGGCCTTGGGCCGGAACGAAAATGCCGCCCTTGCAGGCGGCATTTTTGTGGGTGCCGAGCGTTGCTCGGCACGCCATGGCGTCTGCAGTCGAGCATGGCTCGACTCTACAAAAAGCGGTCGAGCAAGCTCGACCACTACGAGAGCGTCGACACATCACCCCGCCGCCGTCGGCCGCACCACGATCTCGTTCACGTCCACGTCGCCCGGCTGCTCGATCGCGAACCGCACTGCGCGGCCGATCGCATCAGGCTGCAGCGCGATGGCGCGGTACTGCACCATCGCCTCCGCGGCGACCGGGTCGGTGATGGTGTCGGCCAGCTCGCTTTCCACCACGCCCGGGTGGATGCAGGTCACCCGCAGGTCGCGATGCTCCTGGCGCAGTCCCTCGGAGATCGCGCGCACGGCGTACTTGGTCGCGCAGTACACCGCTGCCGTCGGCACCACCGACAGCGCACCGATCGAGGCGATGTTGATGATCTGGCCCTGGCCACGCGCCTGCATGTGCGGCAGCACGGCGGCGATGCCGTGCAGCACGCCGCGGATGTTGACGTCGATCATCCGGTCCCACTCGTCCACCTTCAGCGAGGCCATCGGCGAGAGCGGCATGACGCCAGCGTTGTTGACGATCACGTCGATACTGCCGAACTCCGCCAGCGCCATCGCAGCGAACGCTTCGACCTGCGCGCGCTGGGTCACGTCCAGTGCCTGCACCCGCACCTGCGCACCTTGTCCGCGCAGTTCGTCGGCGAGTGCCTGCAGCCGGTCGAGGCGGCGTGCGCCGAGCACGAGGCGCGCGCCAGGCTGGGCCAGTGCTCGGGCGATGCCGGCACCGATGCCACTGGATGCGCCGGTGATGAGGATGGTTCGGGAAAGGCTCATGGCAGGACTCCTGGACGGGGAAAGGGTCGGTCTGGACCCGGTGCCGCCACGGTAGATCCCCCACGTTGTCGCGATAAGATGCCGATTGCCGATCAGCCTGTTAAGGACTGCTAACCAATGTCCGTGGATCTCAATGCCCTTGCGGTGTTCCAGCGGGTGGCCGAATGCCGCAGCTTCACCGGCGCCGCCGAGCAGCTGGGCGTGACCCGGTCTGCGGTCAGCCAGACGATCAGCAAGCTGGAACAGGCGCTGGGCATCGCCCTGGTCCTGCGCACCACGCGCAGCGTCAACCTGACCGATGCAGGGCAGGCGCTGCTGTCCTCGGTGCGGCCGGCGCTGGCAGAACTGGATACCGCGCTGGAGGCGACCCAGCGTCGCCAGGCTGCCGTATCCGGGCAATTGCGGCTCGCGGTGTCCTCCATCGCTGAAGCCTTTCTGGCCGGGCCGATGCTGGCCAGCTTCGCGGCGCGGCACCCGGCGCTGCAGCTGGACATCACGGTGAGCGACGAGGAATTCGACATCGTCGGTGCGGGCTTCGATGCCGGCGTGCGCCTGGGCGAAGTCATCGCCCAGGACATGGTGGCGGTACCGGTGTCGGCACGGCAGCGGCAGCTGGTGGTGTGCGCGCCGGCGTACCGCGATCAGCATGCGCTGCCCACGCATCCGCGCGAGCTGGCCGATCATCGCTGCATCGGTTGGCGCAGTGCGCCGGGCAAGGCGCCGTATCGCTGGGAATTCGAAGAGCGCGGACGGGAGTTCAGTGTCGATGTGCAGCCGGAAATCACCAGCAACGACATGGGCGTGATGGCGCGCCTGGCGGTGGCCGGCGCGGGCATCGCCTTCGGCATGGAAGAGACGTGGCGGCCGTGGCTGCAGCGCGGCGAACTGGTGCCGCTGCTGGAGCCGTACTGCCCGCGTTTCGCGGGCTTTTTCCTGTATTACCCGAGCCGCCGCCAGGCCGAACCAAAGCTGCGCGCGCTGGTCGAGCACGTATTGGGTTGATGGGCGGTGACGTGCCGGCCTGCGGCCGGCACTACCGTCGATCATGCCGCAGCAGTGACCTTCTCGAGGATGCGCTTGCCGCTGTTTTCCAGCGCGGCATCTTCCTTTTCCTGCTGCTGCCGTGCCAGCTTCGCCGCCGGGCACTGCGCCAGCATGTAGTTGGCGTCGAAGTTGAGCTTCTCCACCAGGAAATCAACGAAGGCACGCACCTTCGGCGAGACCAGGCGGCCGCCGGCAAACACCGCGTTGAAGTCCACTTCCGGCCCGGTCCAGCCGGCCAGCACGCGGCGCACCATGCCCGATTCGACGAACGGCTTGGCCATCACGTCGCCGGTCAGCAGCAGGCCTTCGCCGCACACCAGCGCGCCGTTCAACGCCGACATGTCGTTGGCGGTCATCAGCGGCGTCACCGGGAAATCGCGCAGCTCGCCACCGTTCTCGCCCAGCTGCCAGGTGAAGCGCGGCGAATTGCCGGTGTGGTACGGCTTGCGCATGGCCAGGATGCGGTGGAACTGCAGTTCCTCCGGGTGCAGCGGTTCGCCGTAGCGTTCGATGTAGGCCGGGCTGGCAAACACCTGCGTGCGCAGGCTGCCCAGCTTGCGCGCCACCAGGTTGGAATCGGGCAGCGCACCCACGCGCAGGGCAAGATCGGCTTCGCCTGCAATCAGGTCCAGCTTCTCGTTGCCCAGGTGCATGTCCAGGCGGATTTCCGGGTACTGCGCGTGGAACTGGCCCAGCAGCGGCGCGATCCAGGTAATGCCGATGGAGTAGGGCACGGTGAAACGCAGCCAGCCACGCGGGCCGGACTGCAGCTGGCTCACCGCACTCTCGGCTTCTTCCAGTTCGCGCGCGATGCGCTGGCAGTGCTCGTGATAGATCGAACCGGCTTCGGTCAGGCCGAGGCGGCGCGTGGTCCGGTGCAGCAGGCGCGCGCCCAGGCGCGTTTCCAGCTCCTGCACTTTGCGGCTGACCGTGGTCTTGGGCAGGCCGAGCGATTTGGCAGCGGCAATGAAGCTGCCTTGCTCGACCACCTTGACGAAGATCAGCGTCTCGTTGAGATCGTGGGACATGGTCGGGATCCTGGACGGCGGGGATGGGACAATCGTGACAGATCGATTGGACCGGGGACGGGATGATTATTCCCCTTAATCCGGACTAATCAAGTAAAGGTTTGAGGTCTATCGTGGCGCCATTCGTGAAATGGAGCTCGTCCCCCATGAGCCTGCGCAACATTCTTGCCCACTTCCGGCGTGCCGGCCAGAACGCTCTGGACCTGGCAATGACCGTCGAAGCCCGCCCCAGTTCCTTGGTACACAAGGATTTCCGGGAGTTCACCGCGCCCATGCGTAACCAGCGCGGCAGCTCGATCCGCCTGTCCGCCCAGCAGGGCGATCGACTGCGTCGAATTGGGACTATCCCGGATTTGGGAGGAAATGTCCCGTGAATGGGATTCTGACGCCTGAAGTCCTGGTTCTCGGCGGCACCGGTGCCGTCGGCCAGGGCGTGGTCGGCGCTCTGCTGGAGGCCGGCAGTCCGGTCCTGGTGGTGGGGCGCGACCCGGGCCGACTGGCGGCACTGCACGAGCAGTTCGCCGATGAGCCGGGCCTGCAGACGATGCTGGGCTCGCTCAGTGACGACGGCTCGGCGAAGGTGCTGGCCGAACGCGTGGCGCAGCGTCCGCGCCCGCTGGCCGCGGTGGTCGCGGCGATGGGCGGGCCGTACAACCGCGGCCGTGTCATCGACCGCAGCGGCGATGCGCTGCTGGGTGCGATGCAGGCCGACCTGATGCCGCACGCCCATGCGGTGCGCCACCTGATGCCACTGCTGCAGGACAACCCGCATGCCCGCCGCTACGTGATGATCGGCAGCCCCGCCGGTGCCAAGCCTTGGGCGGGCTACGGTGAAACTTCCATCACCACCGCTGCGCTGCGCATGTACGCGCAGGTGGTGCACCAGGAAGCGCAGGCACTGGGCGTGCGTGCGCAGATGCTGGAAGTGTGCAGCCCGGTCTGCACGCCGGCCAATGCGGCCAATGCCTGCATCGAGTGGCCGAGCTCGCTGCTGGTTGGCCGCCGCGTGGTGTCCCTGCTGGACGGATGCCGCGACAACCGCGCCATCGTCCGCTGCGACAACAGCGATGCGGAACTGCCGCGCGGCCTGTTGAACCTCGACCTGCCACCGCTGTGGCGCGACACCGCAGGCGTTGCTTGACCTCAACCATCGTTGAGGTCGCAGGCTACGCCGCCGATTTACCGATCTTCGATTCCTACGCTGTACCACCCCTTCCGTACGGATGCATGCCATGACTTCCCCCAACACCACCTCACACCGTTTCAGCCATCGCCTGGCGATGGCCGGCGTGTCGATCCTCGCAGCCGCGGTGCTGGCCGCCTGCAGTGGCGGCCATGCCGAAGAGGCCGGCGCACCGCCGCCGCCGCAGGTCAGTGCCGCCCCGGTGCTGGTCAAGCCGATCAGCCAGTGGGACGAGTTCAGCGGCCGCGTCGAGGCCGTGCAGAGCGTCGAGCTGCGCCCGCGCGTGTCCGGCTACATCGACAAGGTCAATTACGTTGAAGGCGAAGAAGTGAAGAAGGGCGCTGTCCTGTTCACCATCGACGCCCGCAGCTACCAGGCCGAGTACGATCGCGCCGCCGCCGAACTGGCCCGTGCCCGCACCCAGGCCAGCCTGGCCCGCAGCGAGTCCGAGCGCGCCAAGCGCCTGTCCGAGCAGCAGGCCATCTCCACCGAGACCGCCGAGCAGCGTCGCGCTGCGGCTGACCAGTCCGGTGCGGCGGTGCAGGCTGCGCAGGCAGCATTGGATGCCGCGCGCCTCAACCTGGAATTCACCAAGGTGCGCGCGCCCATCGACGGCCGCGCCGGCCGCGCGATGGTCACCGCCGGCAACCTGGTCACCGCCGGCGACAGCGCCAGCGTGCTGACCACGCTGGTCTCGCTGGATACGGTGTTCGTGTACTTCGATGCCGACGAAAGCACCTTCCTGCGCTACGCCCAGATGGCCCGCAAGGGCGAACGCCCGAGCGAGCGTGACAGCGAGCTGCCGGTGAAGGTCGGCCTGTCCGGTGAAGAAGGTTACCCGCACACCGGCAAGGTCGATTTCCTCGACAACCAGGTGGCCCGCAGCACCGGCACCATCCGCGTCCGCGCACTGCTGGACAACGCCGACCGCCAGTTCACCCCGGGCCTGTTCGCCCGCGTGCAGCTGCTGGGCAGCGGCCAGTTCCAGGCCATGCTGATCGACGACAAGGCCGTGCTGACCGACCAGGACCGCAAGTACGTCTACGTGGTCGACAAGGATGGCAAGGCCCAGCGCCGCGACATCCAGCTCGGCCGCACCGCCGAAGGCCTGCGCATCGTCCAGAGCGGCCTGGCCGCCGGTGACAAGGTCATCATCGACGGCGTGCAGAAGGTCTTCATGCCGGGCATGCCGGTGCAGGCCAAGGCGGTGGCGATGCAGCCCTCGCCGGCGCCCGCACCGGGCCGCGATGCCACCGCCGCCCTGAACCACTGATCCGCCGTCTCCTGATCCAAGTGTCCGCTTAGCTGTCGGCGCCAGCGACAGCCTTCCCTGCCTTCGTCATTTTGACGAGGGGCAGGGCGGCTGTTGCCCGTCGGCGGCATTTCCCAGGAATTCCTCCATGGACTTTTCCCGTTTCTTCATCGACAGGCCGATCTTCGCGGCGGTGCTGTCGATCGTGATCTTCGCCGCAGGCCTGATCTCGATCCCGTTGCTGCCGATCGGCGAGTACCCCGAAGTGGTGCCACCCTCGGTGGTCGTGCGCACGGTCTACCCCGGCGCCAACCCCAAGGTCATCGCTGAAACCGTGGCCACCCCGCTGGAAGAGGCGATCAACGGCGTCGAGGGCATGATGTACCTCAAGTCGGTGGCCGGCTCCGATGGCGTGCTGCAGATGACCGTCACCTTCCGCCCGGGCACCGACCCGGACGCCGCAGCGGTGAAGGTGCAGAACCGCGTGGCGCAGGCGCAGGCGCGCCTGCCCGAGGACGTGCGCCGGCAGGGTGTGACCACCCAGAAGCAGTCGCCGACGTTCCTGATGGTGGTGCACCTGACCTCGCCCAATGGCAAGTACGACACCCTGTACCTGCGCAACTACGCCCGCCTGCACGTCAAGGACGCGCTGGCCCGTATCCCGGGCGTGGGCGATGCACAGATCTTCGGTGGCGGTGACTACGCCATGCGCGCCTGGCTGGACCCGGACAAGGTGGCCTCGCGTGGCCTGACCGCCAGCGACGTGGTGCGCGCCATGCGCGAGCAGAACGTGCAGGTTTCGGCCGGCCAGCTCGGTGCCGAGCCGCTACCCAACAGCCAGTTCCTGACCCTGATCAATGCCCAGGGCCGGTTGAAGAGCGAAAAGGAATTCGGCGACATCGTGCTCAAGAGCGGCACCGATGGCGAGATCGTGCGCCTGTCCGATGTGGCCCGCGTGGAACTGGGCGCCGGCGACTACACCCTGCGTTCGCAGCTGGATGGCAAGAACGCGGTCGGCATCGGCGTCTTCCAGTCGCCGGGTGCCAATGCGCTTGAGATCCGTGATGCGGTCATCGGCACCATGGACGAGATGCAGAAGACCATGCCTGCCGACGTGAAGTATGAAGCGGTGTATGACACCACCATCTTCGTGCGCGATTCGATCAAGGCCGTGGTGTCCACCCTGCTCGAAGCCATCGCCCTGGTGGTGCTGGTGGTGATCCTGTTCCTGCAGACCTGGCGTGCCTCGATCATTCCGCTGATCGCCGTGCCGGTGTCGGTCGTGGGTACCTTTGCCGCGCTGTACCTGCTGGGCTTCTCGATCAACACGCTGAGCCTGTTCGGCCTGGTGCTGGCGATCGGCATCGTGGTCGATGACGCGATCGTGGTTGTGGAAAACGTTGAACGCAACATCGAGGAAGGCCTCACCCCGCTGGCTGCGGCCCACCAGGCCATGCGCGAAGTGTCCGGCCCGATCATCGCGATCGCGCTGGTGCTGTGCGCCGTGTTCGTGCCGATGGCCTTCCTGTCCGGCGTCACCGGCCAGTTCTACAAGCAGTTCGCCGTCACCATCGCCATCTCCACGGTGATCTCGGCCATCAACTCGCTGACCCTGTCGCCGGCCCTGGCCGCGCGCCTGCTGAAGCCGCATGACGCCGCCAAGGATGCGCCGACGCGCATCATCGACCGCCTGTTCGGCTGGGTGTTCCGCCCGTTCAACCGCTTCTTCAAGTCCAGCTCGGAGAAGTACGAGCGTGGCGTGTCGAAGATCCTCGGCCGTCGCGGTGCAGTGTTCGTGGTCTACGCGATCCTGCTGGTCGGTACCGGCGTGATCTTCAAGCTGGTGCCGCCGGGCTTCATCCCGACCCAGGACAAGCTGTACCTGATCGCCGGCGTGAAGCTGCCGGAAGGTTCGTCGATCGCGCGTACCGATGAAATGCTGCGCAAGGTCGCCAAGATCGCCCAGGAAACCGATGGTGTGGCCCACACCATTTCGTTCCCCGGCCTCAACGCGCTGCAGTTCACCAATACGCCCAACACCGGCGTGGCGTTCATTCCGCTCAAGCCGTTCAACGAGCGCCATGGCCGTACCGCCGCGCAGATCAACGCCGAGATCAACCAGAAGATCGCCGGCCTGCAGGAAGGCTTTGCTTTCGCCCTGATGCCGCCGCCGATCCTCGGCCTGGGTAACGGCAACGGCTACCAGATGTTCATCGAGGACCGTGGCAACCTGGGTTACGGCGCGCTGCAGAATGCCGTGCAGTCGATGCAGGGTGCCGTTGCGCAGACCCCGGGCATGGCCTTCCCGATTTCCAGCTACCAGGCCAACGTGCCGCAGCTGGATGCGGAAGTGGATCGCGTGAAAGCCAAGGCCCAGGGCGTGCAGCTCACCGAACTGTTCGACACCCTGCAGACCTACCTCGGTTCGGCCTACGTCAACGACTTCAACCAGTTCGGTCGTACCTGGCAGGTGATCGCCCAGGCCGACGGCCCGTTCCGCGAGAGCGTCGAAGACATCGGCAAGCTGCGTACCCGCAATGACCGCGGCGAGATGGTGCCGATCGGTTCGATGGTCACCATCAAGCAGACCTTCGGCCCGGACCCGGTGCTGCGCTTCAACGGTTACCCGGCGGCCGACCTGGCCGGTGAGGCCGATCCGCGCCTGCTGTCTTCGGCCGAAGCGATGAACAAGCTGACCGAGATCGCCGACAAGGTGCTGCCGGTGGGCATGACCACCGAATGGACCGACCTGAGCTACCAGCAGGCCACCCAGGGCAAGGCCGCCTTCATCGTGTTCCCGGTGGCGATCATGCTGGCCTTCCTGGTGCTGGCAGCGCTGTACGAAAGCTGGTCGCTGCCGCTGGCGGTGATCCTGATCGTGCCGATGACCCTGCTGTCGGCCCTGTTCGGTGTGTGGATGACCGGCGGCGACAACAACGTGTTCGTGCAGGTCGGCCTGGTGGTGCTGATGGGCCTGGCGTGCAAGAACGCGATCCTGATCGTCGAATTTGCCCGCGAACTGGAAATGGGCGGCAAGGGCATCGTTGAGTCGGCCCTGGAAGCCTGCCGACTGCGCCTGCGCCCGATCGTGATGACCTCCATCGCGTTCATCGCCGGCACCGTGCCGCTGGTCCTGTCCCATGGTGCAGGCGCCGAAGTGCGCTCTGTCACCGGCATCACGGTGTTTGCCGGCATGCTGGGCGTGACCCTGTTCGGCCTGTTCCTGACCCCGGTGTTCTACGTGGCCCTGCGCAAGTTCGTCACCCGCAACGGCGGTGGCCAGCTGGTGCAGCACGGCGAGCCCACCATTCCCCACTGACATGCACCCCGCGGTCGCCGGCATTGGCTGGCGACCGCTTCCCCCAAACCAAGGCGTGAATCCATGAACACCCATCAGAACAAGATTGCACTGGTCACCGGCGCCACCCGTGGCATCGGCCTGGAAACCGTGCGCCAGCTGGCCCAGGCCGGCGTGCACACGCTGCTGGCCGGCCGCAAGCGCGAGACCGCGGTGGAGCAGGCACTGCTGCTGCAGGGCGAAGGCCTGCCGGTGGAAGCCATCCAGCTGGACGTGACCGATGCTGCCAGCATCGCCGAAGCGGTCGAGCAGGTGCGCCAGCGCCACGGCCGCCTGGACATCCTGGTCAACAACGCCGGCATCATGATCGAGAACCCGGCGCAGGCGCCGTCCGAGCAGTCGCTGGAGACCTGGCACCGCACCTTCGACACCAACGTCTACGCGCTGGTTGCAGTCACCCAGGCGTTCCTGCCGCTGGTCAAGCAGGCCAAGTCCGGCCGCATCGTCAACGTGTCCAGCATGCTCGGCTCGCAGACCCTGCATGCCGATCCGAACTCGGGCATCTACGATTTCAAGGTTCCCGCGTACAACGCGTCCAAGGCGGCCGTGAACAGCTGGACCCTGGCCCTGGCGTACGAGCTGCGCAACACGCCGATCAAGGTCAACACCGTGCATCCGGGCTACGTGAAGACCGACATGAACGGTGGCAACGGCGAGATCGAGATCAGCGAAGGCGCGCGTTCCAGCGTGGAAATGGCGCTGATCGGCGAAGCCGGTGCCAGCGGCAGCTTCACCTACCTGGGTGAGGTGCTGCCATGGTGATCCGCACGTTGGCGATGGCCATCTCCAGCCTGGTGCTGGCAGGGTGTGTCAGCGTCGGCCCCAACTACAAGGCCCCGGCGCAGGAGCCGGTGGTCCTGCAGGGCGCACAGCAGGCGGTGTTCAGCACCGCCTCGCCGGTGGCCAGCTGGTGGGCACAGTTCGATGATCCGGTGCTGGAAGAACTGGTGCACGGCGCACTGTCGGAGAACCTGGACCTGCGCGTGGCTGTGGCCCGCGTCAGCCAGGCCCGTGCGGTGTTCGTCGAAAGCCGCTTCGACCAGGCCCCGCATGTCACCGCTGGCGGCAGCTACGATCGCCGCAAGCAACCTGATCCGCAGCTGGGTGGGCAGCGGGTGTTCAGTGAAAGCTACCAGCTCGGCTTCGACGCCGGCTGGGAGCTGGATCTGTTCGGCCGCAAGCGCCGCGCTGCAGAAGCCGCACGCGCCGATCTCGGTGCCGAGCAGGCCAACCTGGCCGATGCCCAGGTGCTGGTCGCCGCCGAAGTGGCGCGCAACTACTTCGAGCTGCGTGGCACGCAGAAGCGCATCGCGGTGGCCCAGCACACGCTGGAAAACCTGCGCGATACGCAGAAGCTGACCGAGGCGCGCTGGGAACTGGGCGCCGGCAGCGAACTGGATGTGCAGAGCAGCCGCGCCCGCCTGAAGGCGATCGAGGCCGACATCCCGCTGCTGGAAGTGTCCGAGGCACAGTCGCGCAACCGCCTGGCGGTGCTGCTGGGCCAGCGTCCGGAAGTGCTGACCGCGATGCTGGCGCCGCAGGATGTGCCGGCCTTTGCCAAGGCACTGCCGCTGGGTGACACCCGCGAGCTGCTGCGCCAGCGCGCCGACGTGCGCGTGGCCGAACGTCGCCTGGCCGCTGCCACCGCACGCGTGGGCGTGGCCACGGCCGATCTGTTCCCGCGGCTGTCGCTGTCCGGTTTCGTCGGCTTCCTCGGCGGCGATGCCAGCGGCCTGGTCAACGGCAACAACAAGGCCTGGTCGCTGACTCCGTCGCTGAGCTGGGCTGCGTTCGACTTCGGCACCGTGCGTGCACGCCTGCGTGCCAGCAAGGCCGAGGCCGAGGGCGTGGCCGCGCAGTACGAACAGGCCGTGCTGCTGGCGCTGGAAGACACCGAGAACGCGCTGACCCGCTACTCCAAGCAGCAGGCGCGGCTGGCCATCGTGGTCGAGCAGGCGCAGGCGGCACGGCGTGCCGAGTCGCTGGCGCAGATCCGCTTCCGCGAGGGCTCGGAGGACTTCCTGACCCTGCTGGATGCGCAGCGCACGCAGCTGGCCGCCGACGATGCACTGGCCGCGGCCGAGGCGGAGGTCAACGTCAGCGTGGTGGGCGTCTACAAGGCCCTGGGCGGCTGGGGACAGTCGCCGCAGGCGCCGAGCGTGGCGCAGGCGCAGTAACCGCGGGACTGCAACAACGACGAGGGGACGGATGCGCAGGCATCCGTCCCCTTGTTGTCTGCGGCCGTCAGCGCTTCGGCCAGTCCAGCTCAACCACCAGCGGGAAGTGGTCCGACGGCAGCACGCCGCCGATGCGGCGGTCATCGGTGGTGAAGCTGCGGGCATGGAAGCCGCGCACCAGCACCCAGTCCAGCTGCACGGTGGCCTTGCCGGTGAAATCGTGGAAGGTTTCGCGCGGGCCCTTCGGCGCCTTCACCTGGGTGCGGGTGTCCTGCAGCACGCGGGTGAACGCTTTGTAGGTTTCGCTGCCCGGCTCGGTGTTGAAATCACCGGTCAGCACCACCGGCAGGTCGGCGGGCAGCGTATCCAGGCGCTTGGCGATCAGCTCGGCGCCCTTGATCCGGCGCGGCTCGTCCTCGTCGCGGTAGGGCAGGTGGGTGTCCATGAAGTAGAAGCGGCGGCCATCATCGAGGCGGCGGAACAGCGCCCAGGTGACCATGCGCGGGTACAGGTTGCCCCAGGTGATGCTGCCGGGCACGTCCGGGGTATCGGACAGCCAGAAGTTGCCGGATTCCTCGATGGCCAGCACCTTGCTGTCGTAGAACACGCCCATGTGCTCATCGCCCTCGCCACCGCGGCGGCCTTCGCCGAACCAGCGGTAGCCGGGCAGGTGGGCGGCCAGGTAGGTGGCCTGTTCCTGCACCAGTTCCTGGGTGCCGACCACGGCCGGGTGCGCATCGAGGATGACCTTGACCATCGCATCGCGACGGTCGTCCCAGCGCTTGCCCGGTTCGGTATCGGCGGGGGTGCGCACGTTGAAGGACATCACCTTCAGTGGGGCGGGCGGTTGGGCTGCCGAGGCAGCGGCAGGCAGAGCAAGTGCCAGCAGCGCGCACAGTGCGGGCCGGCGAAGACGCGACAACATCGTGGAATCCCTCCATTCCATGAAAACGGTTTCACGGAGCATGCCACGGAACGCAGGGCAGGGGGTGTGCCGGGATGGGTGGCTGGCGAGGGCCGGGCGGACGCTGGGACCGCCCGGCAGACCGCAGGACGCGCGATCAGGGGTCGTACATCATCCCGTTCTCGTCGCGGTTGTAGTGATCCTGCTCGACGCGGGTGCCGTCGTCATAGATCGCATATAACGTGCAACGCTGGTGCACGCCGAAGCCGGCGTGGAAGGGAACACACTGCTCGTCCAGCCCGACGAGCTCGGCCGCCTGCACCGGTGCAGAGGGGGCCATCGCAGCCAGCGCCAGCACGGCGCCGAACGAACACGCAAGCATCTTCCTGTGCAGCATCGAACACACTCCTTATGTCAGGGATGTTGAGCGCGCTTTCTGCAATCGCGCAGATGCGCCGGACCTGTGTAGCAAGGGGCGGGCAGGGCGGGTAGTCGCAGGGCAGCATGGATTGGGGCGGCACGATTTGACGCATCCGGACACGTCGGGAAAGATACGCCCCTGTTCCGGGCCAGCCATATCGCCACGCCCTCCCCCCAAGAGGAGTTCACGTGCTGAGATATTCGCGGCTGACGGTCGCCATTTCGTTGCTGGTCTGCGCCCACGCCCACGCCGAGCAGGCCCTGCCCGCGCCGCAGACGCTGGACAAGGTCATCGTGACGGCCTCGCGTACCGGCCAGGACGCCGCCACCGCCCCGCAGACGGTGGTGATCATCGGCAAGGAGCAGATCGAGCAGCAGCTGCGCCTCAGCAGTAATTCGTCCGATGTGCTGTCCAGCCTGCTGCCTTCGTACACGCCCAGCCGCGGCAAGATGAACGGCAGTGGCGAGACCCTGCGCGGGCGCACGCCGCTGATCCTGGTCGATGGCATCCCGCAGTCGAACCCGCTGCGCCCCACTGGCCGCGAGGCGCATACGATCGACTACGCGCTGGTCGAGCGCATCGAGGTGATCCAAGGCGCCAACGCCATGAACGGCCTGGGCGCTACCGGCGGCACCATCAACCTCATCACCCGGCGCCCGGAACCGGGTGCGGTCAACCAGCACTTCGGCGTGCAGACGACGCTGCCGACCTCTGAAGTGCGCGGTGAAACCACCGGCTACCGCGCCGATTACCGTATCAGCGGCAGCAAGGGAAAGTGGGATTACCTCGTCGGCGCCGGCTATGAAGACCAGGGCCTGTGGGTGGATGGCGAGGGCACGCCGATCGGCGTGGACGTCACCCAGGGCGACCTGATGTCCACCCGTGCCTACGACCTGCACGCCAAGCTGGGCTACTGGATCGACGACAACCAGGAGCTGCAGTTCAGCAGCAACCGCTACCGCATCAAGTCCAAGGCCGAGTATGTGCCGGTTGCCGGCAACCGCGATCTGGGCGTTGCCACCACCTCGGTGCGCGGCACACCGCCGGGTACGCCGGCCTGGAACGATGCCTGGACCACCGGCCTCAGCTACACCCACCACGACCTGGCCGGCATGGAGCTGAAGGCGATGGTGTTCAACCAGGAGTTCGAAGGCCTGTTCGGCGCCGACAACTCGTCCACCTTCCAGGACCCGCGCATCGCGCCGGTCGGGACGTTGTACGACCAGTCGCGCTCGACCGCTTCCAAGTGGGGCAGCAAGACCAGCCTGGGCCGCGATGACCTGCTCGGTGGCGACCTGAAGATCACCGCCGGCGTGGACACGCTGCGCGACAGCGGCAAGCAGGACCTGTACGGCACCGGCCGCACCTACGTGCCCGATTCGCGCTACAGCAGCGTGGCCGGCTTCGTGCAGGCCGACTACAGACTGCTGCCGCAGCTGACCGTGCAGGGTGGCTGGCGCCGCGAAGAGGCCGACCTGCGCATCGACAGCTACACCACGCTGTACCGCTACAACCGCGTGGCGGTGCAGGGCGGCAAGCTGAAGTTCCAGCAGAACCTGCGCAACATCGGCCTGGTGTACGCGCCGACCGAGCGCTTCAACACCTTCGCCAGCTATTCCGAAGGCTTCGGCATGCCCGACGTCGGCCGCGTGCTGCGCTCGATCAACACGCCGGGCACCAACGTGGAATCGCTGCGCTCGCTGCAGCCGCTGCTGACCTGCAACAGCGAGATCGGCGTGCGCTACCGCTCGCCGTCGTGGGAGGCCGAGGCCAGTGCATTCCAGTCACGCTCGGAGTACGGCACGCGCGTGATCGCGGTCGACGGCGCGTTCCAGCTCGCCCGCGAAAAGACCGCCATCGAGGGCCTCGATGCGAGCGTGCGCTATCGGTTGAATGATGCCCACCGGCTGGGGCTGTCCTATGCCTGGACCCGCGGGCGCTACGACAGCAATGCAGATGGCCGGCTCGACGCGCGCCTGGATGGCCTGAACATCGCACCGAACCGCGTCATCGCGACCTGGTCGGCGCAGTGGACGCCGGAGCTGTCGACCTTCGTGCAGGGGCAGTACGCCTTCAGCCGCAACTTCGACGAGGCTGCCAAGGAATTCAGCGGCTACGCGCTGTTCGACGTTGGCGTTGACTACCGGCTCGCCAAGGGCAAGGTGAACCTGGGCATCGCCAACCTGCTCGACCGCCAGTACATCACCTACTACTCGCAGAGCGCGCTGATCGAACCGGCGCGGTACTTCGCCGGGCGTGGACGGACGGTGACGCTGGGTTACAGCCTGGATTTCTGAGGCGCGACGCGCGGGCAGGATTATTTCTGCCCGCCATCATGCGCCTGCATGTCCTCGTGCAGGATGCGCCGCAGCTCGACAATCGCCGGCGTGGCTTCCTGCACGCTGTGCCCGGACACGATCACCTTCTCCGATACCGCATTGGGCAGGTGCGAGCTCCAGTAGGGAACCAGGCCATCGTTGGTTTTTTCCAGTGGCCCGTCGGCGCTGGCGCGCGCGATGATGGAGTGGTAGCGCACCCGCGGTGACATCGGCAGATCGGCCACCGCCTTCACGAACGGATCGTCCTTGTCGAGGTTCTGGATGCTGTTCATCTGGTAACCGTGCTTGCCATCGTCGCGGTCGATGTGGCCGTCCTTGGCGACGTTGGCGGCGTCTTCCAGCACGGTCAGCGGCAGCCGCACCAGGCGGCCGATCCAGCGGCCCAGGCGCGTGCCGGCCACGTCGGTGCCACGGTGCGGGGTGGCGATGAAGACCACCCGTGAGATTTCCGGTTCGGGCTGGAAGGTCAGCAGCGGCGGGCCCTTGCTGCGCAGCAGTTCGCGCTGTGCCGGGCTCAGTTGGGTCGTGGCCAGCAGCGTGTCCACCAGGTGGTCGCCCGACGAAGACACCATCAGCCGCGAGATCACCCCGCCCATGCTGTGCCCGACCAGCACCATGTCATGCGAAGCCACCGCCTTGCCGCTGGGATCGTAGTGCTGCATCACGTCCTCGAGCGTGCGCCGGATCGCATCGTGGCTCAGCGCGATCGGCATGTTGGTCGGGTAGTAGAACTGCCAGACCTGGAAATCGCGGCGGATCTCGTCGTCGCGCATCAGCTCGTTGGCCACGTTCACCCAGGCCTCGGGGCTGCTGGCCAGGCCGTGGATCATCAGCAGCACGCGGCGGTTGGGGTCGTAGGGCTGCATCATGAACAGATGCGGGCGGTCGATGCCGCCCTTGCCGCCGAACAGCGAGCGCAGCGACTGCCGGCTGAAGTTGGAACGGGCCAGCCACAGCGCATAGCCGGCGGTGAAATTGGCAGCCAGCGGCACCTGCTCGCCATGCAGCTGCACCATCGAGATCTGGTACGGGTCGTGGATCTCCAGCTCCGGCTCGTCGTCGTGCAGCATCTCCCACAGGTTGGCGCCGGAAAAACGCAGCAGCACGGTCATCGAGGGCGAGGGCATCTCGCTCCAGCTGCGCTCAGGTGGCGCGGCGTCCTGGCCCGGACGGTCGGCATGCGCTGCAGCGGCCAGACCGGTCGTGGCCGGGTCGGCCATCACCGCCACCAGCTCGGCGCCGAAGCCATCGCGGCGATGCACGCTGCGCAGCGTGCCGGTAAAGGACATCGACGCGGCCGCGACCAGCTCGATCGGCTCGCGCGTGTCCTGCGTGGTGTCTGCATCGGGCTGGGCCAGCACGAAGGTCCAGCGGCCCAGCCGCAAGCGGCCGCTGTCGTTGCCCACCTGATGGCTGGAATAGGCATCGAACAGCATCACCGCAGCTTCCTGCACGGCCAGGTTGTAGTAGTCGCGCACCTGGGTCTGGCGGTCTTCGAAGCCGCGCTGGTTGGCCGTGCGTTCGGTGAAGAACAGATACGCATAGGCCTGCCGGGCGACGTGCATCCACGCATCCAGCCGCGGCTGGAAGCCGGGATCGGCCACCAGCATCTCCGGCGTCGTGCCGCGCCGGGCCTTCGGCATGGGCATCGCCATCGCCTGCTGCAGCCACAGTTCGGCCAGCGCCGAGCGCTTGTCCTCCTCACGCACCACGATGCTCGCTTCCATCGCCTCGATGCACGACGGGCCGGGCTTGGCGCAGGCGGTTTCATCCAGGCCGGCCACCCGCAGCGTTTCGGTGGTCGCCGCGCTCAGCCTGCCGCTGGTGAGGATGTCGCCGCGCTTGAGGGCGATGTACTGGCCCGGGGTGACCGTGGCCACCTGCACCGAGGGGCCGAACTGGCGCAGCGTGGCGCAGCCGCTCAGCAGGAGCAGCGCGATGAAGACGAGGGTCGTGTGGCGGATGACGCCGAAGCCCGTGGTTGCCATGCGATCCTCCGGCGCGGTGGCGCCACTCTAGCGGGCGGAGCGTCAAGGCGGAAGCACGTGGATAAACGCGCGCTGGGTGGACTGTGACACCATCGCTGGCAGTGCTTTTCAGGGAATGACGATGCACCTGATGGAAACGCGCATTCCACCGCCGCTGGTGATGCTGCTGTGCGGGGCGCTCGGCTATGCGCTGGCCGGCGCCTGGCCGTGGCCCGTCCTGCCGGTTCCTGGCTGGGTTGCAGTGCTGGTGGGGCTGGCAGGGGTGGGGCTGAACCTGCTGCCCAAGCTGACCTTCCGCCGCGCGCGGACCACGGTCAATCCACTGCGCCCGGCTGCCGCCACGTCGCTGGTGACCGGCGGCATCTACCGCCACACCCGCAACCCGATGTATCTGGGGCAGGCGCTGCTGCTGCTGGGGGGAGTGCTGTGGCTGGGCAGTGCTGCGGCGCTGCTGGTGGTGCCGCTATTCGTCGGCTGGATCACGCGTTTCCAGATCCTGCCGGAGGAGCGGGTGCTGGCCGACCGGTTCGGGGAGGACTATGCCGCCTTCCGGCGCGGGGTGCGGCGCTGGCTGTAGGGCAGGGCGCAGGCAACAAAAAAGCCGGACCCCAATCGACGGGAGTGTCCGGCTTTTCGTGCCCCGAAGGGCGGTACAGATGGTGGAGGTGGGCGGAATTGAACCGCCGTCCGAAGGCACTCCATCCCCAGCACTACATGCTTAGCTCACCGTTGAATCTCATCCCCGAGCAGCACGGTGTGCAAAGCGCACCCGGGAACCAGCCTGTTGTGTTCTAGTGCCGGACTGACAGGCAGCCGCCCAGCGCGATTCCATGATAATGACTCTACGCTGCGAGCATGGACACAAGCAGTTTCGAGGCTCCGCCTAAGTCGGCAGAAGGTCACGCACCGCAGTTTTTAGGCTGCGAGAGCGACCGGAGCGTAGTTGTCGTCGTTGGCAACTAGAGTTTTGCAGCTGGATTTACGAGGACAGCTACCCCCTCGGCATGCGCCAGGCGACTTCACAACCCCCGTCGAAACCAATGCACCCCCGGTTTCTTCAAGTTCTGCAAGGTACAAGGCCAAGTGCGTGTTGCCACGTGCAGGGCCTGCCCAACAGTTGTCATGCTACGGCAAAACAGCTGAACAGTCACCTTGGCAATCCGCAACAAGTTGTAGAGCGGTTGTCATAGCGGATTGCTAACTTCATTGGCACGATTTTGCGACACACTGGCGGCCAACATCCGAGCCAGGAACGACACGGAGACCCCCGGGTGACTGACACCATCCCACAACGCAGCCTGCGACAGCTGGTCGGGCCGGTAGGCGCCGACTACCGCCGACGCGCGTTGCCGCCCGGCTGGGTATGGGCGGTACTGGCCGCGATCGTCACTGCGGCCTGCCTGACCGCGCTGCCGGCGACGGCGGCGGTGTTCCTGGTGGCCAGTGCGGTGGTGGTGTACTGGCCGCGTCGCGACCAGGCCCTGGTGCCGGGCTGGCGCATGCTGGCCCTGGCCGTGCTGGCGGTGATGGTCTGGGGTCCAGATGTCATCGCGCAATGGTTCGAGCACGGCGCGGCGGTGGCCCTGCTGACCCTGGCCTCGTTGAGCATGCTGACCCATGTCCGTCGCAGCTGGGCGCTGTCGCAGCAGCTGCAGCACCGGGCCGACGCGCTCGATGACCAGCAGCTGCTGGCCCTGTTGCCGGATGATGCGGCCCAGCTGGCAAAGCAGTGGCGGGCCGGCGATGACCGGCATGCGCCAGAGCTGGCGGTGGTGATGCACCTGGCGGTGATGCACGCGGCCTTGGCGCCGCGGATGCGCGGGCAGGGCATGCTGGCCGGCTGATCGCCCCCCTTTCTGTAGAGCCGAGCCCATGCTCGGCTGCCCCGCGACCTGTAGAGCCGAGCCCATGCTCGGCTGTTTTTGATCTGCGCAGTCGAGCGAGCTCGACTCTACAGACAGCTGTTACGCGTCGCGGTTTCCGCGACGCATCACGCGCTGCTTCTCGATCGCCCAGTCGCGGTCCTTGGCGGCATCGCGCTTGTCGTGGGTCTGCTTGCCCTTGGCCAGCGCCACTTCGAGCTTGATCTTGTTCTTGCTCCAGTACATGGCGGTGGGCACGATCGTGTAGCCATCGCGCTCGACCTTGCCGACCAGCTTGTCGATCTCGTTCCGGTGCAGCAGCAGCTTGCGCTCGCGCCGGTCGTTGGCCACCACGTGGGTGGAGGCCTGGATCAACGGAGTGATCTGCGCGCCGATCAGGAAGATCTCGCCCTGCTTCACGTAGGCGTAGGCGTCGATGATGTTGCCGCGCCCGGCGCGGATCGACTTCACCTCCCAGCCCTGCAGGGCCAGGCCTGCCTCGAAGCGTTCCTCGATGTGGTACTCGTGGCGGGCACGCTTGTTCAACGCGATGGTTTTGTTGGCCGTCGCGTTCTTTGCTTTATCCTTGCCGCTGTTCTTGCTCATTTCCGTATTGTCTCCGATTCGGGCCCGCCCGGTCGATTGCCGAAACGCGCCGTCTTTATGCCTACTATCCGCCGCAGCGCCCTGGTCGAACACTCGGCCGCGCGCATGTTCGACCTGGTCAACGATGTCCAGGCCTACCCGCGCCGCTTCCGCTGGTGCTCGGACGCCCGCATCCTGGAACAGGGCGAGGACCGCCTGGTCGCCCGCCTGGATCTGGGCCTGGGCTCGTTCAGCACCTGGTTCCAGACCGAAAACACCCTGCAGCGCCCGCACAGCATCGATATGCAGCTGCGCGACGGTCCGTTCAAGCAGCTGCATGGCCGCTGGGAGTTCCATGCGCTGGCCGAGGATGCCTGCAAGGTCACCCTCACCCTGGAGTTCGAGCCGAAATCGCGCCTGCTCGCACCGGCGCTGGCGATCGGTTTCCAGGGCCTGGCCGACCGCATGGTCAACGACTTCGTCCGCGTTGCCGACGAGGGCTGAGCGATGATCGAGGTCGAGGTGGTACTGGCCTGGCCGCAACAGGTGCAGTCACGCCGGTTGCAGCTGCCGGAAGGTGCGACCGTGGCCGAGGCCATTGCCGCAGCCGCCCTCGAGGGCAGTGCCGGGTGTCCGGCCGCCGCCGTGCATGGCGTGCTGGCACGCCCGCAGCAGGCGCTGCTGGACGGTGATCGGGTGGAACTGCTGCGGCCGCTGCAGGCCGATCCCAAGGAAAACCGCCGGCGTCGCGCGCGCGGCGATTGATTCCAGGGTCCCGCCCCGCAGGGCGGGCGGTGGGCTCAGCGACCCTTCTTCTTGTCCTTGGCCAGGTTGCGGCCGAACTGGCGGACCGTCTGCTGGGCCAGGGCCTTGTCGTTGGCCGGGAAGTAGTCGCCATCCCAACGGGTGACGGCGTCATTCTCGAAGTACACGGTGAAGTTCTTCACTTCGGTACGGCCGAGACGGTTCACGCGCTGGCTGGAGGTGTAATCCCAGCGCTGGGCGTGGAAGGGGTCCGGCACGGACGGGGTGCCCAGCAGCGCATTCACCTGCTGCTTGCTCTGCCCGACCTGCAGCTTGGAGACGGCATCTTCCCGGATCAGGTTGCCCTGATAGATGGGTTGCTTGTAGATGATGCCGCACCCGGTGGTGGACAGGGCGACGGCGGCGACCAACAGAAGATTGCGCATCGGTACTGGCGGTTGGGGAAATCAAACCGATGATACACTCCCGGCGTGCCACCGCGACCCAATCCGAGGCAGCTGGCGCTAAATCGCCAATGAACGGAGACCTATGGAAACCCACGACCTGCGTAAAGTCGGCCTGAAGGTGACCCATCCGCGGATGCGGATCCTGGCGCTGCTCGAGCAGCGCAACGCCCAGCACCACATGACCGCCGAAGACATCTACCGCCAGCTGCTGGAGCATGGCGATGAAATCGGCCTGGCCACGGTGTACCGGGTGCTGACCCAGTTCGAGGCCGCCGGCCTGGTGCTGAAGCACAACTTCGAAGGCGGCCAGGCCGTCTATGAGCTGGATCGCGGCGGCCACCACGACCACATGGTCGATGTGGACAGCGGGAAGATCATCGAGTTCGAAAGCCACGAGATCGAGGAGCTGCAGCGCAAGATCGCCGCAGACCACGGCTACGAGCTGGAAGAGCATTCGCTGGTGCTGTACGTGCGCAAGAAGCGCAAGTAAGGCGCTGGCGCCAGCAGTGGATATGCGAAGACCCCGGGCATGCCCGGGGTTTTTCGTTTGTCAGGGCAGGTCCGCGCCATGCGTGGATGGCCCCATGAACACCTGCAGGTCCACCGCCTCGGCCATCGCCCGGTTGCCGGCATCGCCGGGGTGCAGGTGGTCGCCCGAGTCAAAGGCGGGGGCCATCCGCGACGGATCAGCGGGATCACGCAGGGCCGCATCGAGGTCGATCACGGCGTCGAACGGGCTGTCGCTGCGCAGCCAGTCGTTGAGCTGCCGGCGCAGCGCGTCCTTGTCCGCAGCGTAGTAGTCCTCCAGTGGCGTACCGGGGAGGGCGCCCGCGAAGGGCGGCAGGGTCGCGCCGAGGATCCGCAGGCCCCGGCCGTGGGCCTGCCGCGCCAGCGTGCGGTAGCCGGCCTGCAGCTGGCCCAGGGTGGGGCGGGCCTCGTCGCGGGCGAAGGCCGTGCCCGGCCAGCTGATGTCGTTGATGCCGAGCAGCACGATCACGCTGGCCACGCCGGATTGGTCGAGTACGTCACGCGGGAAGCGGGTGAGGGCGGCTTCGCCCATGCCGTCGCGCAGCAGGCGGCCGCCGGAGATGCCGGCATTGGCTACGGCCACCCCGCGCGGAGCCAGGCGGGCGGCCAGATGGTCAGTCCAGCGCTGGTCCTGGTCCAGGCTGGCGGTCGCGCCATCGGTGATCGAATCGCCGATGACCACCACGCTGCGCGCGCTGGCTGGCGCCTCGACGTCGATGCCGGTCAGTACCAGGCGTGCAGTGGTGGGTTCGGCCCCGTGCAGGGTGGTCGCTCGGCTCTGGTCACCGGGGGCGATCCAGCTGGTCTGCCGGCCGTCCCAGTGGAAGCTGTGCAGCGGCGTGGCTGCTGGCAGGTAGAGGCTGACCTGGACGGCCTGCAGGGCGCGGGTGGGCAGGGCCAACGGGTCGCTCAGGCGCTCCTGGCCGGGGGCGATCAGCACGCTGGGCTGGCCGTCGAACTGCAGGGCCAGGGGAGCCCTGCCGGCGGCGCTGGCCACGCTGGCCGCGCCTACCCGTAGCGGCTGCTGCCCATGGGCATTGCTCAGCCGCACCCGCAGCCGCGGTCCGCCCAGGCTGATGCGCGCGGTCTGGCGGAAGGTCTGGTCCTGCAGGGCGGGCGGGATCAGGGTCGGAAACAGGAAGTCCGCGCCCCAGACCGCCTGCGGGCTGGCCTGCCAGCTGGCGACCCAGTGGCTGGGGCTGGCTGGTTCAGCGCTGGCGGTGTCGGACAGGGCGATCAGGACAGTGGCGGCAATATGGCGGAGGCGGTGCATCGGGCAATCCCGGCAGGAGGAAGTGCCATGGTGATTGCGGCCTCATCTGTGAACTAGACTGCGGATGGACAATCATCTGTGAACTGGATTCACTGACATGGCGCGACCTGACATCAACCGATCCGGCGAACTGGAAGTGTTCGTACGGGTGATCGAGACCGGCGGCTTTTCCGCCGCCGCGCGCTCGCTGGACATGACGCCTTCGGCGGTCAGCAAGCTGGTGGCGCGGCTGGAGCAGCGGCTGGGCACGCGCCTGCTGCAGCGTTCCACCCGGCAGCTGCAACTGACCCCGGAAGGCTGCGCGTTCTACGAACGCGGGCTGCGGGTGCTGGCTGACCTGGAGGAGGCCGAGCGCTGTGCCAGTGCCCATGCCGAGCCGCGTGGGCGGCTGCGGGTCAATTCCAACGTGCCCTTCGGCCAGCACTTCCTGCTGCCGCTGCTGCCGCGGTTCCTGCAGCGCAATCCCCAGGTGGGCGTGGACCTGACGCTGAACGACGAGGTGATCGACCTGCTGGAACAGCGCACCGACGTCGCCGTGCGTGCAGGGCCGCTGAAGAGTTCCAGCCTGGTGGCCCGGCGGCTGGGCTCGACCCGGATGATGATCGTGGCGGCGCCGTCCTATGCGCAGCGGCAGGGACTGCCGCGCACGGCGGAGGAACTGCTGGCGCACAACCGGCTGGACATCGGCCACGCGCGGGCGATGCAGGGCTGGCCGGTGCTGCAGGACGGCCGCGAGCGCATGGTGCTGCCCAACGGCAATGCCCGCGCCAGCAATGGTGACGCGCTGCGCCAGCTGGTGCTGGGTGGGCTGGGCATGGCGCGGCTGGCCGCGTTCCAGGTGCAGGCCGACATAGCCGGTGGGCGCCTGCTGCCGGTGCTGGAAGATGCCAATCCGGGTGACCTGGAAGAGGTACACGCGGTGTTCCTGGGGCAGGGCGGTTACCTGCCGCTGCGGGTGCGCGCGTTCCTCGATTTCCTGGTGGAGCACGTGGATCTGGCGCGGCCGTTGGGCTGAGACCGCCGGCGGACGGAAGCCGAGCATGGGCTCGGCTCTACATGTCGGTTTCGTTCGGGCTGTTCTGTAGAGCCGAGCCCATGCTCGGCTCGGCCTGCGTTACACCTGGAGCAGCTTGCGGGCGGCGGCGCGCGCTTCCTTGCTCACTTCCACGCCACCCAGCATGCGCGCGAGCTCTTCCTCGCGTGCCTTGGTATCCAGCTTCTCCACTGCGCTCTGGGTCATGCCTTCCACCGGGGCCTTGCTGACCCGGTAATGGGCGTGGCCCTTGGAGGCGACCTGCGGCAGGTGGGTGACGCACAGCACCTGGCGCTTCTCGCCCAACGCGCGCAGCTTCTGGCCGACGATGTCGGCCACCGCGCCGCCGATGCCCGAGTCGACTTCGTCGAACACCATGGTCGGTACCGCATCGAGGTCCAGCGCAGCCACCTCGATGGCCAGCGAGATGCGCGACAGTTCACCACCGGAGGCGACCTTGCGCAGCGCACGCGGTGGCTGCCCGGCATTGGCTGCCACCAGGAACTCTACGCGCTCGGCACCCTGCGGGTCGGGCTTTCCGCTGTCCTGCGGTTCCAGCTCGATCAGGAACTGGCCGCCGCCCATGCCCAGCTCGGCGATGATGCCGGTGGTGGTGGCCGACAGTTCGGCCGCAGCCTGGCGACGGCTGCCGCTGAGCACTTCGGCCTGCACGCGCCACGCGGCGGCAGCCTTCTCGATCTCACCGGCCAGGCGCTGCAGGCGCTCGTCGGCGCCGCGCAGCTGCTCCACTTCGGCATGCATGCGCTCGCGCTGCGCGCCCAGTTCGTCCATCGGCACGCGGTGCTTGCGGGCCAGGTCGTGCAGGCGGCCGAGGCGGCGCTCGTTCTCCTCGAACTGCTCCGGGTCGGCATCGAGATCGTCGTGCACCCGGTCCAGCAGCGACAGGGCTTCGTGCAGCTGGATCGAGGCGTTCTCGATCAAGCCGTCCACCTCGCCCAGGCGCGGGTCGTGCTCGATCAGGCGTGACAGCTCGTGGCGCACCTGCTGCAGCAGGTCCAGCGCCGAGCTGCCGTCGTCACCGTTAAGCTGGTTGCTGGCCGCCTGGCAGGCGCTCAGCAGGGCGCTGGCGTGGGCCTGGCGACGGTGGCTGGCGCCCAGGGCGGCAATCGATTCGGGTTCCAGGTCCTCGCGGTCGAGCTCGCGCAGCTGGTGCTCGAGGAAGCCGATGCGGTCGGAAACGTCGCCCTGTTGCGACAGCGCCAGTGATTCATCGACCAGCGCCTGCCACGCGGCGGCGGCGCGGCGAACCTGGCGGCGCTCGGCCTCGTTGCGGGCATAGGCATCGAGCAGGGCCAGCTGTGACGGGCGCGTCAGCAGGGCCTGCTGCTCATGCTGGCCGTGGATTTCCACCAGCCGCCCTGCCAGTTCGGCCAGCTGTGCCAGGGTCACCGGGCGGCCGTTGATCCAGGAACGCGAGCCACCGTCGGCGCGGATCACCCGGCGCAGCTGGCACTGGTCCTCGTCGTCCAGCTCGTTGTCGGCCAGCCACTGGCGTGCGGCCTGCAGCTGGTCCAGGGCGAACTCGGCCGACAGCTCGGCGCGGGCGGCGCCGTGGCGGACCACGCCGCTGTCGGCGCGCAGGCCGGACAGGAAGCCCAGCGCGTCGACCATCAGCGACTTGCCGGCGCCGGTCTCGCCTGAAACAACGGTCATGCCGGGCCCGAATTCCAGTTCGGTGGCGCGGACGACGGCAAAATCCTTGATCGAAAGATGTCTGAGCATGGGTACAGGGGTGTCTGAGCCGCGCAACGCTAGCACGCGCGGCGGGGTGGTCCAATGACTTGCCAAGGCGACGCACCGCCATTATCTAGTGTCCGTGTCTCACAGGTTGATTCCATGCACGGTTCCGCTGACCAGCTTGCCCCGCGTGCGCGCCATCTGCTGCGCACGCTGATCGCGCGTTACATCCAGGACGGCGAGCCGGTCGGCTCGCAGACGCTGGCGCGCGTGGCTGGCTTGGAGGTCAGTCCGGCCACCATCCGCAACATCCTGGGCGACCTGGAGGACCTGGGCCTGCTGGCCTCGCCGCATACCTCGGCCGGGCGCATCCCGACCGCGCACGGCTACCGGGTGTTCGTGGACAGCCTGCTGCAGATGCAGCCGCCGGGCGAGGGTGAACTGGCCCGCCTGCGCCACGAACTGGCCGGAGGCGGCAGTACCCAGGCCCTGCTGGGCAGCGCCTCGGAGCTGCTGTCGGCCATGAGCCACTTCGTGGGCGTGGTCAGCGCGCCGCGGCGCGAGCAGTTCGCCTTCCGCCAGATCGATTTCGTGGCGCTGGACGGGCGCCGGGTCCTGGCGATCCTGGTGTTTGCCGACAACGAGGTGCAGAACCGGGTCATCGAGACCCGCCAGGACTTCGAGCCTGGCCAGCTGGAACAGGTGGCCAACTACCTCAATGCCCATTTTGCCGGCCTGCCGCTGGCCGAAATCCGCACCCGCCTGCTGCTGGAGCTGCGCGACGCCCGTTCCGAGCTGGAGCTGCTGCTGGCCCACAGCATCGAGTTGGCCGAGCAGGCCCTGCAGCCGCCGGCCGACGACATGCTGGTGGCCGGCCAGACCCGGCTGATGGGCGTGCAGGACCTGTCCGACCTGGAACGCCTGCGCGAACTGTTCGAACTGTTCTCCAGCAAGCGCGAGATCCTGCAGCTGCTGGAGCGGACCATCCAGGCCCCGGGCGTGCGCATCTTCATCGGTGAAGAGACGGGGATGATGCCGCTGCAGGGGGTCTCGCTGGTCACCGCGCCCTATACCGCCAACGGGCAGGTGCTGGGCGTGCTGGGGGTGATCGGGCCCAAGCGGATGGCCTACGACCGGGTGATTCCGCTGGTCCAGGCCACCGCGGACGTGCTCGGGGCGGCCTTTTCGCCCCCGGGACGCGGTCCGGGGCCGGCAGACGCTTGAAACGCAGCATCCCGCCCACACTAGGGTGGGTGGAGGCGGAGAGTGACCGCCAGGGACCCAGACATGAACCAAGAACATCCAGATATCGAAGCCCAGCATAGCGCCGCCGATGCGGCCGCTGCCGCAGGCACCCATGACGAACTGGAGCGCCTGCGCGCCGAGGTCGAGCAGGTCAAGGCCGATGCGCTGCGTGAGCGCGCCGACCTGGAGAACCAGCGCAAGCGCGTGGCCCGCGACATCGACCAGGCCCGCAAGTTCGCCAACGAGAAGCTGCTGGGCGAGCTGCTGCCGGTGTTTGACAGCCTGGATGCCGGCCTGAAGGCTGCCGGCGACGATTCCAACCCGCTGCGCGAGGGGCTGGAGATGACCTACAAGCAGCTGCTGAAGGTCGCCGCCGACAACGGCCTGGTCCTGCTGGACCCGACCGGCCAGCCGTTCAACCCGGAACACCACCAGGCCATCAGCCAGGTGCCGGCCCCCGGTGCCGCCCCCGGCAGCGTGGTGACCGTGTTCCAGAAGGGCTACCTGCTCAACGAGCGCCTGCTGCGGCCGGCGCTGGTGGTAGTGGCCGCCGATTGACGCGCCGGGCTGGCAACGGCCCACCGCCGTCGGGTAGCGCCGGGCCATGCCCGGCGTTTCTTGAACGGTTGAACACAGCGTTCGGGTGATGGCTTGAATGTTCCACGAGCCTCCCCCACATCCCATTCATCCACCGGCCGACCGGCCGGACTGACACCAACAAGCATTCTTCAGGAGTCTCCCCCATGGGCAAGATCATTGGTATCGACCTCGGCACCACCAACTCGTGCGTGGCGATCATGGACGGCGGCAAGGCCCGCGTCATCGAGAATTCGGAAGGCGATCGCACCACCCCGTCGATCGTCGCCTACACCAAGGACGGCGAAGTCCTGGTCGGCGCCTCGGCCAAGCGCCAGGCCGTCACCAACCCCAAGAACACCTTCTACGCGGTGAAGCGCCTGATCGGCCGCAAGTTCACCGACGCCGAAGTGCAGAAGGACATCGCCCACGTCCCGTACAGCATCCTGGCCCATGACAACGGCGACGCTTGGGTGTCCACCAGCGATGCCAAGAAGATGGCGCCGCAGGAAATCTCGGCCAAGGTGCTGGAAAAGATGAAGAAGACCGCCGAGGACTTCCTCGGTGAGAAGGTCACCGAAGCGGTCATCACCGTGCCGGCCTACTTCAACGATAGCCAGCGCCAGGCGACCAAGGACGCTGGCCGCATCGCCGGCCTGGACGTCAAGCGCATCATCAACGAGCCGACTGCGGCCGCGCTGGCCTATGGCCTGGACAAGGGCGACAACAAGGATCGCAAGATCGTGGTGTACGATCTGGGCGGCGGCACCTTCGACGTCTCGGTGATCGAGATCGCCAACGTCGACGGCGAGAAGCAGTTCGAAGTGCTGGCCACCAACGGTGACACCTTCCTGGGCGGCGAAGATTTCGACAACCGCGTCATCGAATACCTGGTCGAAGAGTTCAACAAGGACCAGGGCATCGACCTGCGCAAGGATCCGCTGGCCCTGCAGCGCCTGAAGGACGCCGCCGAGCGCGCCAAGATCGAGCTGTCCAGCGCCCAGCAGACCGAAGTGAACCTGCCGTACGTCACCGCTGACGCGTCGGGCCCGAAGCACCTGAACATCAAGCTGACCCGCGCCAAGCTGGAGTCGCTGGTGGACGAGCTGATCAGGAAGTCGATCGAGCCGTGCCGCGTCGCCCTGAACGATGCCGGCCTGCGCTCGAGCGACATCAGCGAAGTGATCCTGGTCGGTGGCCAGACCCGCATGCCGAAGGTGCAGCAGGCGGTGACCGAGTTCTTCGGCAAGGAACCGCGCAAGGACGTCAACCCGGACGAAGCCGTGGCACTGGGTGCGGCGATCCAGGGCGGCGTGCTGGGCGGCGATGTCAAGGACGTGCTGCTGCTGGACGTGACCCCGCTGTCGCTGGGCATCGAGACCATGGGCGGTGTGTTCACCAAGATCATCGAGAAGAACACCACCATCCCGACCAAGGCGTCGCAGGTGTTCTCGACCGCTGAAGACAACCAGTCGGCCGTGACCGTGCACGTGCTGCAGGGTGAGCGCGAACAGGCCCGCTTCAACAAGTCGCTGGCCAAGTTCGACCTGTCCGGCATCGAGCCGGCCCCGCGCGGCCTGCCGCAGGTGGAAGTGTCCTTCGACATCGACGCCAACGGCATCCTGCACGTGTCGGCCAAGGACAAGAAGACCAACAAGGAACAGAAGGTCGAGATCAAGGCCGGTTCGGGCCTGTCCGAGGAAGAGATCGCACGCATGGTCGCCGACGCGGAAGCCAACCGCGAAGAAGACAAGAAGTTCCAGGAACTGGTGCAGGCCCGTAACCAGGCCGATGCCCTGATCCACGGCACCCGCAGCGCCATCACCGAGCACGGCAGCAAGGTCGGCGGCGATGTCATCGGCAAGGTCGAGGCGGCACTGGCCGACCTGGAAACCGCGATGAAGGGCGACGACAAGGCACAGATCGAAGCCAAGTCGAAGGTGCTGGAAGAAGCAGGCCAGGCGCTGTTCGCCGCGGCTTCGGCCGAACAGGGCGGTGCCGCCCCGGGTGCCGACGCCGGCAACGCAGGCAAGGCGCAGGATGACGTGGTGGACGCCGAGTTCACCGAAGTCAAGGACGACAAGAAGTCCTGATCCGGACCGACACGGGACGCTGGCCACCAGCGTCCCGTTGTCGTACCAGGGTCCTGACCGCCCACCGGCGTGTCGGGGCGCCCGACGCAAGAGCGGACCTGGTTCCGCTCTTCCGCTTTGACGAATCCCGACTTTCCGGAATGCGATCCACGATATGAGCAAGCGCGATTACTACGAAGTGCTGGGCGTTGCCCGCACCGCCACCGACGAAGAGCTGAAGAAGGCCTACCGTCGCTGTGCGATGAAGTTCCACCCGGACCGCAACCCGGGTGATGCGGCGGCCGAAGCCTCCTTCAAGGAGTGCAAGGAAGCCTACGAAACGCTGTCCGACGGCAACAAGCGCCGCATGTACGATGCCCACGGCCACGCCGCGTTCGAGCACGGCATGGGCGGCGGCGGCGGTCCGGGCGGCCCGGACATGAACGATATCTTCGGCGATATCTTCGGCAACATCTTTGGCGGTGGCGGCGGTGGTCCGCGCCAGGCCCGTCGCGGTGCCGACATCGGCTACGTGATGGAGCTGGACCTGGAAGAAGCCGTGCGCGGCGTCGAGCGCCGGATCGAGATCCCGACCCTGGCCGAATGTGGCGACTGCGATGGCAGTGGCTCGGAAGACGGCAAGGTGGAGACCTGCAACGTGTGCCATGGCCGCGGCCAGGTGCGCATCCAGCGCGGCATCTTCGCCATGCAGCAGGCCTGCCACAACTGCAACGGCCGTGGCCAGATCATCGCCAAGCCCTGCAAGACCTGCCACGGCAACGGCCGCATCGAGGAAGACAAGGTGCTGTCGGTGAAGGTGCCGGCCGGCGTCGATACCGGCGACCGCATCCGCCTGCAGGGCGAAGGCGAGGCCGGCCCGGCCGGTACGCCGCCGGGTGACCTGTACGTGGAAGTGCGCGTGCGCGAGCACCACATCTTCCAGCGCGACGGCGACGACCTGCACTGCGAAGTGCCGATCCGCATCTCGCAGGCCGCGCTGGGCGATACCGTGCGCGTGGCCACCCTTGGCGGCGAAGCGGAGATCCGCATTCCGGCCGAGACCCAGACCGGCAAGCTGTTCCGCCTGCGCGGCAAGGGCGTGCGTTCAGTGCGCAGCCGCAGCGAAGGCGATCTCTACTGCCGCGTGGTGGTGGAAACCCCGGTGAACCTGACCAACGACCAGCGCAAGCTGCTGGAACAGTTCGAAGCCACCTTCGTCGGCGAGGAAGCGCGCAAGCATTCGCCGAAGTCGGCCACCTTCATGGATGGGGTCAAGGGCTTCTGGGACCGGATGACGTCCTGAGTTCTTGAGCGGAAACGTAGAACGGTAGCGCCGGGCCATGCCCGGCGTTTTCGTTTGCGCGCATCGCACGCATTCCGCCGGGCATGGCCCGGCGCTACCAGGGGTGCTGTTCTCTGGTAGATCCACGCCATGCGTGGATGCGGCTTGCCGAATCAGCGGAAGAACGCCGCCGGCGTCTGCCCCAACTGCCGCGTGAACATGCTGGTGAACGCACTGGGGCTGTCATAGCCCATCGCCAGCGCTCCATCGAACACCTTTTCGCCCACGGCCAACATGCATCGTGCTTCCTCGCCAGTGGGAGGTCATCGAAGCACACCGTTGCGCAGCGGAACTGCGACACGCTTGGCTCTTATGCCCGGTTGCGGAGAATGCCTACGGCACGCCCGGCGTTTCGTCTGTGCGATTCCTGCCGCCTAAAATGGAAGCATGAATCCATCCATCCTGAAAAGACTGCGCTGCCAGGGCGCCATCGGCATTACGATGCTGGTGGCGGTGTTGACCGTACCCCATGTCTCGGCAGCACCGGCTTGCGGCTTCGATGAGCCGATCATCGATCCGCAGGGAGCCCCTGCGCCTTTGCCTGGTACACGCTGGACCTACTCCATCGGCGCATCGCGTCCAGAACTGACGTTGCAGCTGCAGACGGTGGAACCGCAGCAGCTGGGGCTTTCGATTGATGGAGAGGCCGTTCGGCACGAATGGCGAGAGACCTATGCAGACGTGAATCCGCTGCGCAAAGGGGAAAAGATCCTGCTGCGCTTCCCGTTATCCGTCGGCGCGCAGTGGCAGGACAGGTTCGAGGAGCCGGGCGAAATCCGCGCTTCGTTTGGCAGCTATCGCTATGACTATGTGGAGGAGAGCAGTAGCCGAGTCGTGGCCGTCGAGACGGTACGGACTGCGCTGGGTGACGTAAATGCCTACCGGATCGAGAGAGATGCGCGGTGGCACAAATCCAATCCCCGCTCGGATGACATGAAACACATGCGCCTGGAGGGTAGTGGTGCGGTGGACGGAATGGAACGCAGCATCAGCTGGTACGCGCCAAGCGTTGGGCGGGTGGTGTTGCGGCGAAGCATCAAGGCCAATCCAAACTATCGCAGCTACCCGACTGCGGAAACCGACAGTCCCCGTCTGATGGTCACCGAGCTGGTCGGTTTCCAGCGCCCCGATGGCTGCCGCGTCGAAGCAGCTCCCACCTAGGCACGTGTGCCTGATGATCTGCCACCGCTGAATTACCCCCTGATGTTCAACAACAGATGGGAATTCCTGTTGATTCGTCATCAGCATGTGCCGGCCGTATCCGTGGATCGTTAGCGCGTGGAGCTGCCTGCGGGACCGGCAGGCGATCATCGGAAAAATGCCGCCGGGGTCTGTCCCAACTGGCGTTTGAACATGCTGGCGAACGCACTGGGGCTGTCATATCCCATTGCCAGCGCCACATCGATCACCTTTTCGCCCACGGCCAGGCGCTCCATCGCGGCCAGCAGGCGTGCCTGTTGCCGCCACTGGCCGAAGGTCATGCCCAGCTCGCTGGCGAAGTGGCGCTGGATGGTTTTCACGTCCACTGCCAGCGCTTCGGCCCAGTCCTGCAGGGTGGCTTCGTCGCCGGGGTGCTTCTGGATGTGCTGGCAGATGCGCTGCAGGCGCGGGTCGGTGGGCGTCGGCAGGTGCAGCGGCAGCACGTCCATGCGGTGCAGCTCGTCCAGCAGCAGGCGCACCACGCGGCCATCGCGGCTGTCATCGTGGTGCTCGCCTTCGATCAGCGTGGCCGCGTGCAGCAGCTCGCGCAGCAGGGGCGCCACCTGTACCGCAAATGCCTCGGTGGCCAGCTGCGGGGCGAACGCCGGATCGATGTAGAGGCTGCGCATGTGCACATCGGCAATGCAGTCCACCGCGTGGGCCATGCCGGCCGGCATCCAGATGGCGCGCGTGGACGGCACCACCCAGCGGCCGACTTCCGAGCGCACCACCATCAGGCCGGACATCGCGTAGACCAGCTGGTGGCGGCGATGGCGGTGTGGCGACACCCGGGTGCCGGCCGGGTAGTCCTTGACCCGGCAGGTCACCGGCCGGTGGCCGGGCACTTCATTCCAGGGCGCGGATTCCCTGATCGCGCAGGGAGTGTCCTTTTTGCGATATGGCATGACCAGAACGCGGCGGAAGGGAGGGGGAGGGCACCGTAGCATGCAGGGCTCGCCCCCAACCTGACTGCGCACCATGTCCAGCCTGGCTACACCCGCCCCCACCGTCCGCAGCTCGACCCGCGGCGTGCTGGCGGCGATTTCCACCTCCCACATGGTCAACGACATGATGCAGTCGCTGATCCTGGCCATCTATCCGGTGATCAAGGGAGGCTTCAACCTCAGCTTCACCCAGATCGGCCTGATCACGCTGACCTACCAGCTGACCGCTTCGATCTTCCAGCCGCTGGTCGGCCTGGTCACTGACCGCAAGCCGGCACCGTACTCGCTGCCGATCGGCATGGCCTCGACCCTGTGCGGCATGCTGCTGCTCGGCTTCGCACCGAACTACGCCATGGTCCTGCTGGCCGCGGCCATGGTCGGCATCGGGTCGGCCATTTTCCATCCGGAAGCCTCGCGCATCGCACGGCTGGCCTCCGGCGGCCGCCACGGGCTTGCCCAGTCGGTGTTCCAGGTCGGCGGCAACTTCGGCACTGCCTTGGGCCCGCTGATCGCCGCGGCGGTGATCGTGCCGTTCGGCCAGCACGCCGCCTCGTGGTTTGCCGGCGCCGCACTGATCGGCATCGCTCTGCTGACCTACGTCAGCCGTTGGTATGCGCTGCATCTGGGCGCCCCGCGCCCGGTCGGGCAGGCCACGGTCGCCCCGCGTCATCCGACCCGCACCGTGGCCCGGGTGATGGCGATCCTGCTGGTGCTGATCTTCAGCAAGTACTTCTACATGGCCAGCATCGGCAGCTACTTCACCTTCTACTTGATCCACCACTTCGGCATTCCGGTGGCGCAGGCGCAGCTGCACCTGTTCGCGTTCCTGGTGGCGTCGGCGGCCGGCGGTTTCCTCGGTGGCCCGCTGGGCGACCGCATCGGCCGCAAGCCGATCATCTGGACCTCGATCCTGGGCGTGGCGCCGTTCGCGCTGGCGCTGCCGCATGCGGATCTGTTCTGGACGACGGTGCTGGCGGTGCTGATCGGCTTCGTGCTGTCGTCGGCGTTCTCGGCCATCGTGGTGTACGCGCAGGAGATGATGCCGCACCGCATCGGCATGGTGTCAGGGTTGTTCTTTGGTTTCGCGTTCGGCATGGGCGGGTTGGGTGCGGCGGTTCTAGGCGTGCTGGCGGACAAGACGAGCATCGAGTACGTGTACCAGCTGACCGCGTTCCTGCCGCTGCTGGGCATCATTGCCGCCTGGCTGCCGCCGTCGCGTCCTGCTGCTCACTGAGGGGTTTGGGTTTGCAGGGCTTGCAGCCCTGCACCTGCGGTAGTGCCGGCCGCTGGCCGGCAACCTCAACAGCAAGAGCTGGCTTTCCGTGGGTTGGCGGGGTGGGTCCGGTTGAGGGGGACGCCGTGAATACGTCCATGTAGGCTTGGTCGCGGCATCCATGCCGCTCACACCCCCTCAACC
>NZ_JBYSZR010000015.1:0-95123 GCF_058787375.1 Stenotrophomonas sp. FW305-3-2-15-E-LB1 | reverse complement strand
GCAGATCCATGCTTGTCGGTCCCTCCACCCTGGCTCCTACATACCTCGTAGGAGCCGGGGGGAACATACAAGCCATGTTCGGCTGGCTTCCTACCGTTCCGGAGGCAGTTCCAGCCGGTGCTTCCGGCACAACCGGTATACCGTCACCCGCGATACCTGCATGTGCCGCGCGCAGGCCGATACGTTGTAGCCATGCATCTTCAGCGTCCGCAGCAGCACATCGCGCTCGACCTGGCCGCGGGCATCCTGCAGCACCGCGCGCGGGGCCGGGGTCTCGGCGTCGGCCATGTCCAAGTCGCTGGCGCTGATCAGTTCGTGTTCGCTGACGATCGCCGCGCGCTGCACCCGGTTCAACAGTTCGCGCACGTTGCCGGGCCAGTCGAAGTGGCGCATCGCCAGGCGCGCGCCGGGATCGAAGCCGCGCGCGCGGCCCGGATGGCGGTTGCGGAAGCTGCGCAGGAAATGCTCGGCCAGCAGCAGCACGTCGTTGCCACGGTCACGCAGCGCCGGCATCGGCAGCCGCAGCACGTTGAGCCGGTAGTACAGGTCGCGGCGGAACCGCCCCTGGGCCACGGCCTGCTCGAGGTCGACATGGGTGGCCGCCAGCACGCGCACATCCACCCGCAGGGGCTGGTTGCTGCCGACCCGCTCCAGGGTGCCTTCCTGCAGCACCCGCAGCAGGCTGGTCTGGGCGTCGGCAGGCAGGTCGCCCACCTCGTCCAGGAACACCGTGCCGCCGTCGGCGGTTTCAAACAGGCCCACCCGGCGCTGCGCGGCCCCGGTGAAGGCGCCGCGCTCGTGGCCGAACAGCTCCGACTGCACCAGGCTGGCCGGAATGGCGCCGCAGTTGACCGCCAGGAAGGGCCGGCCGGCACGACCGGACAAGGCGTGCAGGGCCTGCGCCGCCAGCTCCTTGCCGGTGCCGGTTTCGCCGGTGACCAGCACCGGCAGTTCCACCGGGGCGAACTTGTGCAGGGCAGCCCGTACGGCCAACAGCGCCTGGCTGTCGCCGATCAGGGCCGGCAGGCCGCCGCCGTCGCGCATCGATGCCGTGGGCGGATCCTCCTCGCCGCAGTCACGCTGCATCGCCGTCAGCAGGTCCTGCAGTTCGCGGGGCAGGGTGAACTGGTCCTGGCAGGCACGCAGCAGCGGTGCCCAGCTGGGCGGCGGTGCATCCAGGCCTGCCGGCATCACGGCCAGCCAAGGCAGATGGTGGTGCTGCTCGACCCAAGGCAGCAAAGGGCCCAGCGCCTCTGCATCGAGATGGCGCAGGTCCAGCACGGCCACCAGGTGGTCGCGCCCGCGCAGGCCCACGGCCATGGCGGGCGAGGGGCTGACGCAGCGCAGCTGCCAACCGGCGGCCGCCAGCGCCTCGCGCTCGCCCGCCAGGGGCTGGCCGAACCAGATCACACAGCGTGATGGAACCTGCAGGCTTGCCGCCATGCCTTCCCCCAAGCATCCGGGCAACGCGGGCGGTGTCAGACCGGGCATCGCCGCGTGCCGCCCCACGCCGGGATGCCATGGCCGCATCCAGCGGCCCGTCGCGGCAGGTATCTCGCCGTGACATCAAAGACCAACGCAGGCCGGGCCGGCCAGCGGCCACGCATCGGCGCTGCACGACCGGCGGGCAACAAAAAAGCCGCTGCAGGGCAGCGGCTTCCGGTGCGGGCGCGGGTGCGGCGGGCTCAGAGCTCGACGCGGCGTGCCTGCATGAACTTGTTGCCCCAGTAGCCGGTCAGCAGGGTATCGACGCGGACATCCTTGCCGGTGCTCGGTGCGTGCAGGAAGCGGCCTTCGCCGACATAGATGCCGACGTGGTCGACGCGACCCTTGCGGCCGAAGAAGACCAGGTCGCCGGCGGCCAGCGCGGCACGGTCGTTGATCAGTTCGGCATTGTTGTCATGGGCCATTTCGCGCGAGACGCGCGGCAGCTCGATGCCCAGGGCCGAGCGGAACACGTAACCGACCAGGCCGCTGCAGTCGAAGCCGCTGTCCGGGTTGCTGCCACCCCAACGGTAGGGGGTGCCCAGCAGGGTCATCGCACGGCGCAGCAGGGACTGCACCTTGCCGTTGTCATCCAGGTTGCCCACCACGGCGCCGGTGGCGACGCTGCTGGTGTCGTAGTTGGCGAGCAGGCGGCTGAGGTCGCCGGCAACCATGGCCGAGCGGTCCATCAGCGGAATGGTGTCGTTGGCGGCGAGATGCGGCAGCAGGGCGGCCAGGGTGGCGCTGGCGGCGGCATCGGCGCGGCTGCGCTGGGGAGCGGCAGCGTCGGCCTTGGCGGCCGGCCGGGCGGTCTCGGCCACGGTGGCCGGGGTCGCGTCGGTCTTGGTGGGGGCACTCTGCGACCAGGCCGGGAGGCTGGTCAGACACAGCGCCAGGCCCAGGAAAAGCGGGCGGACACTACGTGAAGAAGCGGCGGTCTGGCCTTGGCCTTGCAGGTCGTCAGTCGTCACGCGTCGGTCACAGGAAAAAAACGATGGGGCATCATGCCCTGTAAAAGCGTCAATAAGTTAAAAATTCCGTTAATAAAACGTTATTCACGCAGTGACGTCCGTCACAGTTTTGAACATATCGCCTGTTCATTTTAGCGAAGAACGCGTTTCGCTCCTGTGTAGTGGTCTTTCCAGTAGGCGCCGCTGAGCGAGTCCAGGCGAACGGTGCCGCCGGTGCTCGGCGCGTGCACGAAACGGCCTTCGCCGACGTAGATGCCGACATGGGTGACGTTGCCGCGGCTGCCGAAGAACACCAGATCGCCGGTGGCCAGGCGCTGCGGGTCGATCTTCGGCCCCTGCACGGCGGCCAGGTCGCGCGAGGTGCGCGGCAGCTTCAGGTCGACCATCTCGCGGTACACGTAGGTCACCAGGCCGCTGCAGTCAAAGCCCGAGTCGGGCGTGTTGCCGCCATAGCGGTAGGGTGTGCCGACCAGGCTGATGGCGCGCATCAGCACCGAATTGGCGGCCTCGGGGTTGTCCGGCGTGGTGGCCGGCCAGTGCGCCGACGGCGGCGGCGTGGCGGGGCGGACGGCCTTGCCGCCACCGCAGGCGGCCAGCAGCAGGGGCAGGGCCAGCAGCAGGGCGGGCGCGAGGATCCGGCGCAGGCCGGACGAAACTGGCGTCTTTTGCATGTTCTCCGGATAATGCGCCACCTTGGATTGGCCGTCATGATGGCGGCGTCCCCGCCGGGCGACAACCCGCCCCAACCCGCCTGCCTCCGGCAGATCCAGACAGAGTTGCGCATGAAGATCGAAAAAGACCGCGTTGTCCGCTTCCACTACACCGTCTCCGAGGTCGGCCAGGCGCCGATCGAATCGTCCAAGGACCGCGGTGAGCCGCTGTCGATCCTGATCGGCCACGGCAACATCATCCCGGGCCTGGAAAACGCCATGATGGACAAGGAAGCCGGCGCGACCTTCGACGTCGATGTCACGGCGGCCGATGCCTACGGCGAGCGTCGCGAGGGCCTGTCCCAGCGCGTGCCGAAGAAGCATTTCGGCAACGCCAAGCTGGTCCCGGGCCAGCAGGTCGTGCTGCAGACCAACTTCGGCCCGCGCGCGGTCACCGTGCAGAAGGTCGGCATGAGCGTGGTCGACGTCGACCTGAACCACCCGATGGCCGGCAAGGACCTGCATTTCGACGTCGAGATCGTCGAAGTGCGCGAAGCCGCCAAGGAAGAAATCGACCACGGCCATGTCCATGGCGACGGTGGCCACCAGCACTGATCGCAGCGCGATCGTGAGGACAGCAACGACCCGCTTCGGCGGGTCGTTGCGTTTCTGGAACACGGCGCGGCCGTCCACGGCGCGCAGGGCGGCGGCATAATGGCGGACCTGCCTGCCGGATGCCCCGTGAACGCCGCTTCCCTTTCCCTGCAGCCGGTGGCTTCCGGCGAACGCATCGCCGTGCTGGACGTGCTGCGCGGAGTGGCCCTGCTGGGCATCCTGCTGATGAACATCGAGGCCTTCAGCGGACCGCTGGACCTGGCCTTCACCGGCATCGACGCGCGCTGGCACGGGCTGGATTACGTGGCCGATGCCTTCGTCTACATCTTCGTGCAGGGCAAGTTCTTCACCCTGTTCTCGCTGTTGTTCGGTGCCGGCTTCGCGGTCATGGCGCAACGCGCGCAGGCGGCTGGCCGCGAGTTCACTCCGTTCTACCTGCGGCGCAGCCTCGGCCTGGCGCTGATCGGCCTGTGCCATGCGCTGCTGGTGTGGTCCGGCGACATCCTGGTGCTGTACGCGCTGGTGTCGCTGCCGCTGCTGGCCTGCCGCGAAGCGCCGCGAAGCTGGTTGCCGTGGATGGGCATCGTGGTCTACCTGGCCGGCGTGTCGATGATGCTGCTGATCGGCGCGATGGTGACGCTCTCACCGGCGCAGGACCTGCAGAAGATGGTGGTCGATGCGCAGCAGGCCATCGACCAGCAGCGGCTGGTGTACGGGCAGGGCAGCTGGATGCAGGGCAACGTGCAGCGCCTGCATGAGTTCGGTTCCTCGCTGGGCGCGCTGGTGATCACCGGGCCGGAGGTGCTGGGCATGTTCCTGATCGGCAGCTGGTTTGCCGGCAGCGGGGCGCTGGCCGAACCGGACCGATTCCCCCGCCTGTATGCGGGCCTGCGCTGGGTCGCGCTGCCGCTGGGCCTGCTGGTCACGCTTGCCGGGGTGCTGTGGAAGCCCTACCTCGCGCCGGGCCAGTACACCCTGGAAACCACGGCGGTGATGTCGCTGGTGTCGGTCGGTGCGGTGCCGATGTGCCTGGGCTACCTGGCCTGGATCGTGCACTGGCGCGCGCGGCTCGGCTGGCTGGCACCGGCAGGGCGCATGGCGCTGACCCACTATCTGGCGCAGTCGCTGGCCTGCACCTGGCTGTTCAACCATTACGGGCTGGGCGGGTTCGACCTGATGCCGCGCGCCTGGCAGGTGGTGTTCGCGCTGCTGCTGTTCGCGCTGCAGGTGGGCATCTCGCACTGGTGGCTGCGGCGCTTCCGCTTCGGCCCGATGGAATGGCTGTGGCGCGCGATGACCTACCGGCAGTGGCCGCCCATGCGCCGCGAGGTTGCGCAGGGCTGATTACCGCCTGTGCCGCTCACGTTGCGCTGCATGTTCCCCATGGCATGCTCGGCCACGGCAGCGGCACCCTCCACGCAGGGCGTGGATCCATGATTCTCCCTTCTTCAGAGCGATCCCGATGAGCACTGCATCCTTTGACTATGACCTGATCGTCCTTGGCGGCGGTTCTGCCGGCCTGGCCGGCGCCATCCGGGCTGCCCAGCATGGCAAGCGCGTGGCGCTGCTGGAACCCGGCGCGCTGGGCGGTACCTGCGTCAATGTCGGCTGCGTGCCGAAGAAGGCGATGTGGCTGGCGGCCGACCTGCACGAGCGCATCGGCCTGGCCAGTGCGATGGGCTTCGATGTGCCGGCGCGCCCGGCGCTGTCGTGGAAGGAACTGGTGATCCATCGCCAGGCCTACATCAGCAACATCCACACCAGCTACAACAAGCGCCTGGACGAAACCGGCGTCGTGCGCATCCCCGCGCGCGGCCACCTGGTCGATGCGCACACCGTGGCGTGCAGCGATGGCGTGCGCTACAGCGCCGAACACATCCTCATCGCCACCGGTGCACACCCGCAGCGGCCAGACATTCCCGGCGCGGCGCTGGGCCTGGTATCCGATGATTTCTTCGACCTGCGCAGCGCACCGGCCGAGGTGGCGATCATCGGCGGCGGCTATATCGCGGTGGAGCTGGCCGGGCTGCTGCAGGCGCTGGGCAGCCGGGTCAGCCTGCTGGTGCGGGGTACGCGCCTGCTGGAACGCTTCGATTACGAACTGACCGACCAGCTGGCCGAGAACCTGAAGCAGCAGGGCGTGCGCATCCACTTCGATTACCGCCTGCGTGAGCTGCAGCGCGAGGGTGAGCGCGTGCGTGCCTTCGGCCATGATGGCCCGCTGGGCAGCGTGTTCGATGCGGTGTTCTTCGCGACCGGGCGCCGCGGCAACAGCCGCGATCTTGGCCTGGAAGCGCTGGGCATCGGCATCGGCGAGCACCAGCAGGTGGAAGTGGATGAGTGGCAGACCACGGCGGTGCCCAGCGTGCATGCCGTGGGTGACATTGCCGGCAAGGTTGGCCTGACCCCGGTGGCGGTGGCCGCGGCAAGGCGCCTGATGGACCGCCTGTTCGGTGGTCGCCCCAGCGCGAAGATGGATTACAGCAACGTGGCCAGCGTGGTGTTCTCGCACCCGCCGCTGGGCGCGGTCGGCATGAGCGAGGAGCAGGCGCGCGCCTGTTTCGACCAGGTGACGGTCTACCACAGCCGGTTCCGGCCGATGCTGCAAGCGCTGGCCAACGGTACCCAGCGCAGCCTGTTCAAGATGGTCTGCGCCGGTGCCGACGAACGCGTGGTGGGCATCCACCTGCTGGGTGAAGCGGCCGACGAGATCCTGCAGGGCTTTGCGGTGGCGGTGAAGATGGGCGCAACCAAGGCCCAGTTCGACGACACCGTGGCCATCCACCCGACCTCGGCCGAGGAAGTCGTGCTGATGCGCTGACCCGCGGTTGTTGTAGAGCCGAGCCCATGCTCGGCTTTCTCCGCCTTGGCACCGCGAAGCCGAGCATCGGCTCGGCTCTACAGGGCATCAGGCGCGTGCATGCGACAATGCGCGTCCCCACATACCTCCGTGGCCGCACCCCGTGCGGCCTGCCGCCGTCCTGATGTCCAGTCCTTCCCCACGCATCGCCACTGCTTCCCCGCGCATTGCCCTGGGTGGCATCGGCCTGGCTGCGGTCGGTGCCATCGCGGCGTCCGGCAAGGCCATCATCGTCAAGCTCGGCCTGCGCCATGGGGTGGATGCCACCACGCTGCTGGCCCTGCGCATGCTGATGGCGCTGCCGCTGTTCGTGCTGATGGCCCTGTGGTCGGCACGCCGTACCGAACCGCTGTCCTGGGCCGACCGGGCGCGCGTGCTGTGGCTGGGCTTCACCGGCTATTACCTGTCCAGCCTGCTCGATTTCCAGGGCCTGCAGTACATCAGCGTGACCCTGGAACGGCTGATCCTGTACTTGAACCCGACCCTGGTGCTGCTGATCAACGTCCTGCTGGCGCGGCAGCGTCCGGGCCGCTGGCAGGTGGCAGCGCTGGCGCTGAGCTACCTGGGCGTGCTGCTGGCCTTCGGCCATGACCTGCAGCGCGAGGGCGGGCAGATCATCGTCGGCAGCCTGCTGGTGCTGGGCAGCGCGCTCAGCTACGCGCTGTACCTGTTCGGCAGTGGCCAGGTGGTCGCGCGCATCGGTGCGGTGCGGCTGACCGCCTATGCCAGCTGCGTGGCCAGCGTGCTGGTGCTGCTGCATTTCGCCATCACCCATCCGCTGCCGCTGCTGTGGCAGGCACCTGCAACGGTGCAATGGCTGTCGCTGGTCAACGCCACGGTATGCACCGTGCTGCCGGTGCTGGCCATCATGCTGGCCGTGCAGCGCGTCGGCTCGTCGCTGGCCGCGCAGGTGGGTATGCTGGGCCCGGTTTCCACCATCGTGATGAGTCTATGGCTGCTCGACGAGCCGATGGGGCCGGCGCAGATCGCCGGCACCGTGCTGGTGCTGATCGGCGTACTGCTGGTGACCCGCCTGCGGCGCTGACGCCGGAACAGGCGCGTGACCGCATCCTGGCGGTGATCCGCGCGATCCCGCCAGGGCAGGTGCTGGGCTACGGCCAGGTGGCCATGCGCGCGGGGCTGCCCGGCCGCGCACGGCTCACCGCGCGCATCCTGGGCCAGAACGAAGACCCCGGCCTGCCGTGGCACCGCGTGCTGCGCTCGGACGGGCGCATTGCCATGGCCGAAGGCTCGGCGGGCTGGCGCGAGCAGTCGCAGCGCCTGCGTGCCGAAGGCGTGGTGGTCGAGAACGGCCGGGTGCGGATGCCGGCCATCGACCCGGCTGCGGCGCTGGATGCCGCGATCTGGGGCCCGGGCTGATCGCTGCCGGCCACTGAACGGAGCGGGCGGGGCGGTCGCCACGCTGTCGTGATGCTGCGGCTATGATGGAGGCCGTTCCATGCCGGTATTCCCATGTTCCCGCGACTGCCCACCGTCACCAAGGCCCTGCTGATCGCCAACGCGATCCTGTTCCTGCTGCAGCAGCCGTTCCTGCTCGGCATGCAGACCTTCGAGCCCTTCATGCTGCAGCCCTGGCAGCAGGGCTTCGATGCGTTTTCCCCGGGCGGCAACTTCCAGCCCTGGCAGCTGCTGACCTACGGCTTCTTGCACGGCAGCTTCGGCCACCTGTTCTTCAACATGCTGGCGGTATTCATGTTCGGCGCGCCGCTGGAGCAGACCTGGGGCGAGAAGCGCTTCCTGCTGTACTACCTGGTGTGCGTGGCCGGTGCCGGTGTCTGCCAGTTGCTGGTGGGTACGCTGCTGGAGAACCCGGCCACGGTGCTGGGCGCATCCGGCGGTGTGTTCGGCCTGCTGCTGGCCTACGGCATGTTGTTCCCGAACCAGCGCGTGATGCTGCTGTTCCCGCCCATTCCGATGAAGGCACGCACGTTCGTGATCCTGTTCGGCGTGGGTGAACTGGTGCTGGGCATGACCGGCTGGCAGCCGGGCGTCGCGCATTTCGCACATCTGGGCGGCATGCTGTTCGGCTGGTTGCTGATCCGCTACTGGCGCGGGCAGTCGCCGTTCAACAAGCGCCGCCCGCCCGGCCCACCGAAGCGCCCGAACCATCTGCGCAGCGTGAAGTGAGGCGCAGCGCGCCTCGCTTCACGCGGGTAGGTGCCGACCGTTGGTCGGCACGCTCTGGATCGGATCATTTGACGCTGTGGGTGCCGACCGTTGGTCGGCACGCTCTGGATCGGATCATTTGATGCTCTGGGTGCCGACCGTTGGTCGGCACGCCGTCACAAATCCTGCAACACCACCTGCGCCGCATTGTGCCCCGGTGCTCCGGTCACGCCGCCGCCGGGATGGGTGCCCGAACCACACAGGTACAGCCCCGGCAGCGCACCGCGATAGCCCGCCTGGCCGACCATCGGCCGCGCCGAGAACAGCTGGTTGGCGCTGAGCGCACCGTGGAAGATGTCGCCGCCGATCAGGCCGAAGGTGCGTTCCAGGTCCAGCGGTGACAGCGCCTGCCGGCCGAGCACGCTGGCCGCGAAGCCCGGCGCGTGCTGCTCGACCGTGGCGATCATCAGGTCGGCCACTTCATCGCGATGATCATCCCAGTGCCGCCCGCCGGGCAGCACCGGCGCGACGTGCTGGCAGAACAGGCTGGCCACATGCTGCCCGGGCGGGGCCAGCGAATCGTCCAGCGTGCTGGGAATCAGCATCTCCACGATCGGTTCGCGCGACCAGCCCTCGCGGCGCGCATCCAGCCAGGCGCGGTCCATGTACTCCAGGCTGGGCGCCATGATGATGCCGGCGCTGAGGTGATCGCCGGGGCCGGGCAGGGCGCGGAAATCCGGTAGCCGTGACAGTGCGACGTTCATCCGGAACGTGCCCGAGCCGCAGCGCCACTGCGCCATCCGCTCGCGCGTCGCCTGCGGTACCTCTGCCGGTTCCAGCAACCGCTCGTAGAGCAGCTTGGGATTGACGTTGGCGATCACCGCGCGTGCGCGCAGGGTTTCGCCGTTGCCCAGTTCCACGCCGGCCGCACGGCCCTGCTCGACCAGAACGCGCCGCACACCGGCATCCACGCGCAGTTCGGCGCCGGCGTCGCGCGCCGAGGCGGCAATGGCCTGGCTGATCGCGCCCATGCCACCGATCGCGTGGCCCCAGGCACCTTTCACGCCATTGCACTGGCCGAACACGTGGTGCAACAGCACGTAGGCGCTGCCCGGCGTGTACGGGCTGGCGAAATTGCCGACGATGCCATCGAAGCCAAACAGCGCCTTGATCGGTTCGCTCTCGAACCAGCGGTCCAGATACTCGGCGGCCGATAGCGTGAACAGGTCCAGCAGCTCCTGCCGCAGCGAGGCGTCCAGCGTGGCCAGTTCGCGGCCGAGGCGTCCCATCTGCCAGAGCGCGGGCAGGGCGCGCCATCCGCCGGCCACGCCCAGGTCCGGTGGCGCACGCAGTGCCCATGCGCGCAGCACGTCGGCGAAGATCTCCAGCCGCGCTTCGTACTCGGGAAGCCGCTGTGCATCGCGCGCGGAGAACTTCGCGACCTCGGCCTGGGTGCGGCCCGGTGCCGACAGCAGGTAGCGGCCATCGTCCAGTGGCAGGAAGTTGTTGGCCGGCCGGTTGACGATGCGCAGGCCATGGGCATGCAGCTGCAGGTCATCGATCACCTTCGGCTGCAGCAGCGACACGGTGTAGGACGCCACCGAGTTGCGGAAGCCGGGATGGAACTCCTCGGTAACCGCCGCTCCGCCCAGTAGGTCGCGGCGCTCCAGCACCAGCACCTTCTTTCCCGCTCGCGCCAGGTAGGCCGCAGACACCAGCCCGTTGTGGCCGCCGCCGACGATGATGGCATCCCACTGGCTCATGCCTGGGCGATCGCCGCTTCGATGGTGGCGATGTCGATCTTCTTCATCGGCATCATCGCGTTGAAGGCGCGCTTGGCCAGCGCCTTGTCCGTGCTGGTCACCGCCTCGATCAGCATGCGCGGGCTGATCTGCCAGGACACGCCCCAGCGGTCCTTGCACCAGCCGCAGTCGCTTTCCTGGCCGCCATCGCCGACGATGGCATTCCACAGGCGATCGGTTTCGGCCTGGTCGGTGGTCTGGATCTGGAACGAGAACGCTTCGTTGTGCTTGAAGGCCGGGCCGCCATTGAGGCCGACGCAGGCCACGCCACAGACGGTGAACTCGACGGTGAGCACGGCGCCTTCCTGGCCGGCCGGGTAGTCCCCGGGTGCGTGGTGGACGGCGGTCACCGCGCTGTCGGGGAAGGTGTTGGCGTAGAAGGTGGCGGCCTCCAGCGCATCCTTGTCGTACCACACGCAGATGATGTTCCTGATGGCCATGAGCGGCTCCGCAGCGGGCGAAGGCGCAGCGATAGCACGGGCGGTGTTAATGCCGGATCGTGCTGCACTGCAGAACCGCGCTACCATCCTGCGGGAGAGCAGTTCCCTCCATGGCAGCACGACAAGGACGATGCGTGAAGATCCTGATCCTGGGCGGATATGGTGTATTTGGAGGGCGCCTGGTGCAGTTGCTGGCGGATCTGCCGCAGCTGGAGCTGCTGGTGGCCGGGCGCACCCTGGCGGCGGCCGAGGCGTTCTGCCTGGCGTACCGCGGCCAATCCACGCTGCGGCCCTTGCGGGTGGACCGGCAGCAGCTGGCGCCGACGTTGCAGGCCGAACGGCCCGGCCTGGTGGTCGATGCATCCGGCCCCTTCCAGGATTACGGCAGCCAGCGCTATGCGGCCATCGAAGCCTGCATCGCCGCCGGCATCGATTATCTGGACTTTGCCGACGCGGCAGATTTCGTTTCGGGTGTTCCGCAGTTCGATGCGCAGGCGCGGGCGGCCGGCGTCTACGTGCTGTCCGGGGTCAGCAGCTTCCCGGTGCTGACCGCTGCGGTGCTGCGGGTGATGGCCACGCGCATGGACATCCTCAGCGTGGAAGGCGGCATCGCGCCGTCACCGTATGCGGGCATCGGCCTGAACGTGATGCGCGCGGTGGTGGGCTATGCCGGCGCGCCGGTGAAGCTGCGCCGTGGTGGGCGTGACAGCCACGGCGTGGGCCTGGCCGAGAGCCGCCGCTTCACTGTCGCGGTGCCGGGCCGGATACCGCTGCGCAACCTGCATTTCTCGCTGGTGGACGTGCCCGACCTGCAGGTGCTGCCGCCGGAACACCCGACGCTCACCGATATCTGGATCGGCGCCGGTCCGGTGCCGGAAGTCCTGCACCGCATCCTCAACCTGTTGGCCAAGGCCCGCCAACGACTGCGCCTGCCATCGCTGGAACCGTGCTCGCAGCTGTTCTACACCGTGCTGAACCTGATGAAGTTTGGCGAGCATCGCGGCGGCATGATCGTGCGCGCGGTCGGAGTGCGTGACGGTGCGCCGCTACGCCAGAGCTGGCACCTGCTGGCCGAGGCCGATGATGGCCCCTACATTCCATCGATGGCCATCGAAGCGCTGATCCGCAAGCAGCTCCTCGGCGAGCGGCCAGCGCCGGGTGCGCGCCCCGCGACGCACGCGCTGGAGCTGGCCGACTACGATCGATTGTTTGCCGGCCGCAGCATCCATACCGGCTTCCGCCACGACATGCCCGGCGCCAGCCTGTACCAGCGCGTGCTGGGTGACGCCTATGCGCGGCTGCCAGCGGCCGTGCAGGCGCTGCATGCGCCCGGCGCGGCGCGGTGCTGGCAGGGCAGGGCGCGGGTGCAGCGCGGCCGAGGCCTGATGTCGCGTCTGCTGGGTGCGCTGTTTGGTTTTCCGGCGGCGGGCGAGCAGGTACCGGTCAGCGTTGAGTTCACGCCGGAAGCCGGTGGCGAGCGCTGGACGCGCACGTTTGCCGGCCGCCGTTTTTCCTCGCTGCAGACCGAAGGGTGCGGCCGCAACGAGGCGCTGCTGGTCGAGCGTTTCGGTGCGGTGTCGGTGGCCCTGGCCGTCGTGGTCGAGGGCGGCCGGCTGCAGCTGGTACCGCGCCGCTGGTCGCTGCTCGGCATTCCGCTGCCACGCGCGCTGCTGCCGGGTGAGAACAGCTTCGAGTCGGAAGTGGACGGGCGTTTCGTGTTCGATGTCGAGATCGGTGCGCCGCTGGTCGGACGCATCGTGCACTACCGGGGAACGCTGGAACCAGGGTGAGGGGCACTGATGCAGGCGTGCCTGCATCGGGCGTGTCGCAATCGGAACCAAGCGCTGTCGCTTCCTGCTTTGGCCGTCGCGCTTGTGCTGTGCTGGCGTGACGCATGCTGCCCGTCATGCATCGGTTTGAGCATGACCCTGATCGTGTCCACGGTTCGCTTTTTCTCCAGGGTTTTCAATCGCATGGCGTGAGCTCCGGTGCGCGCTGGGGCGTGCGGCGTGGCGCATCCAACCCGGTTTGCCGAGGGGCGAGGCACTGACTCGCAGGGTTTCGCCGTGCATATATCTCCTGGTCAGTCCCACGCGGACAGCGGCTCTCTCTTCGCACGGGTTGGCCTGGCCCTGATCGCCGTCGGGCCTTCTTTCGCAGTCCTGCCTGCATGGGGCTACGGCGCCTTTTTCCGTCGCGGTACTTCGTTCCCGGGGAATCGATGAAACCGAAAGCATTAACTCAGTAAACCTTTCGAATATCCCGGATTCGCGGCGCGGATTCTCTCGAATACCGCCGTCGATAAGCGGTCAAAAATGCCCGCAAAAGTCTCAGTTGAATGGAATGTAAACAATTGTTTTCTTTTGTATCAAGAAAAAGTCAATTAAATCAACAAGATAAAATATTTGCTATCAACCCTTGCAAGTTAAACTTTTATGAAATTAATATTCTGTTCAGCTGCTACGAAGATGAAACGCTGATGCAGCGAGTCTGAAAAACGAGTGTGTCTTTTCACGGAACAAGGAATTTTCATGACCTATAGCAAGACGGCCATCCGGCTGAAGCGCACGGCACTTGCCGCTGTCCTGACCTCCTTCATCGGCGCCGCCGCGGCGCAGAGCACCACCGGTTCCCTGTACGGCAACGCCCCGGCCGCCGCAGGCGCCACGGTCGTCGTACAGAGCGACTCGGGCCTCAAGCGCAGCGCGAACGTCGATGCAAACGGCCGCTACAACCTGGGTTCGCTGCCGGTGGGCCGGTACTCCATCACCCTCGAGCGTGACGGGCAGGTGGTAGAGCAACGCGACAACGTGCTGCTGAAGGTCGGCGTAGGCACGGAAGTCTCCTTTGGCCAGTCCGCCAGCGGCGGTGCCACCAACCTCGATGCAGTGAACGTCACTGCGGCCAACATCCCGAAGATCGACGTGACCAACACGGTCTCCAAGTCGGTCATCACCTCCGAACAGCTCGATGTCCTGCCGCTGGGTCGCAGCGCCGAAGCGATCGCCCTGCTCGCGCCAGGCGTCGTCGCCGGCAGTGGCGAGTTCTCCAATGGTTCGCGCTCGGTGCTGTCGTTCGGCGGCTCCAGTGTCACCGAGAACGCGTACTACCTGAACGGCTTCAACGCGACCAATCCGCTCAATGCAATGGGCGGTGTCAGCCTGCCGTATGGCTCGATCGACCAGCAGGAAACCTTCATGGGTGGCTACGGCGCGGGCTACGGCCGTTCCACCGGCGGCGTGATCAACCAGCTCGGCAAGCGCGGTACCAATGAGTGGAAGTTCGGCTTCCAGACCACCTGGTCGCCCGATTCGCTGGCCGAATCGCCGCGCGACATCTACTACCCCAACCACACCGCGCCGCCGGGTCTCGAACTCGAGGACGATACCGGCACGGTGGCCGGCTCCCTGTACCGCTCGCGCAAGGGTGACACGGCAACCCGCACCACCTACAGCGGCTATGTCAGCGGCCCGCTGATCGAGGATCGCCTGTTCATCCATCTTGCCGCCGAGAAGGATCGCAACGAGGGCGTGTCCACCAGTGCTGCCGAAGCCGCACAGCAGATCCGCAGCCACTACACCACCGATACGCCCAAGTTCTACGGCAAGATCGACTGGAACATCAACGACAGCAACACGCTGGAATACACCCGGCTGCAGAACACGGACCGCTACAGCAGCTACTACCGCGAGTTCGACTACGACACGATGAGCGAAGGCGAGCGCACTGGTACCTTCGCCAACACGACCAAGCTCAAGGACGAGTTCGACATCTTCAAGTACACCGGGTACCTGACCGATGACCTGACCCTGAGCGCCGTGTGGGGCCGCAGCAAGGAAACCAACCTGGAATCCAATCCGCAGGATTCGGGCAATCCCTACATCAGTGGACCGACCAGCCAGGATCCGTCGATCACCGGCGGTACGCCGATCCGCAACGACCAGACCGCGCTGTACACCAAGTCGCTGGACGCGGGCAGCAAGACCCGCGGCCTGCGCGTGGACCTGCAGTACCGCATCGGCAGCCATGAGCTGACCGCCGGTATCGACAACATGACCTACCAGGGCCACAACGAAGGGCAGGCGATGACCGGCCCGGGTTACGCCTGGATCTATTCGCGCATCGCACCGGGTTCTTCGCCGGCGCCGGCGTTCGACGTCGCCGCTCCGGGTGGTGATGGCTACTACGTGCAGAAGTACATCTTCTCCACCACCACCAGCATGTCGGTGGAACAGAAGGCCTACTACCTGGAAGACCGCTGGCAGGTCAGCCCGAACTGGCTGCTGACCCTGGGCCTGCGCAACGACAAGTTCACCAACTACAACAGCTCGGCCATTGCCTACGTTGAAAGTGGTGACCAGTGGGCCCCGCGCCTGGGCGCCAGCTGGGATGTCTTTGGTGATTCGTCGATGAAGGTGTTCGCCAACCTCGGCCGCTACTACCTGGCCCTGCCCAACAGCGTGGCCATCCGTGGCGCATCGGCATCGACCTATACCCGTGAGTACTTCACCTACGGTGGCATCGATGCCAACGGCAACCCGACCGACCTGACCGCACTGGGCCCGGGCCCGGTATCGACCAACAACGAGTACGGCGTTGCGCCCGATCCGTTGTCGGTTGCACCGACCGACCTGAAGTCGCAGTACCAGGATGAGTTCATCATGGGCTTCGAGAAGACCCTGGGCTCGTCCTGGAACACGGGTGCGAAGTTCACCTACCGTCGCCTGCAGACCGCCATCGACGATACCTGCGACTCCGACCAGATCTACGCGAAGCTCGATGCGATGGGCGTTGATACGGACGGCCTGGAAGTGCCGGGCTGCGTGATCTTCAACCCGGGCAAGACCAACACCTTCATGGTCAAGCACAGCGATGGCTCGGGTTACACGCCGGTGCAGATGAGCTCGTCGGACTGGGGCTACAACGGCAACAAGGCCAAGCGCAGCTACGTTGCAGTCGATCTGTTCATCGAACATCCGCTGAGTGACAAGTGGTACGGCCGCCTGGATTACACCTGGTCGCGCAGCTACGGCAACACCGAAGGCCAGGTCAAGTCGGACATCGGCCAGGATGAAGCGGCCAAGACCCAGGACTGGGATTCCTACTACCTGATGGAGTACGCCGGTGGCTACCTCGCCAACGACCGTCGCCACCAGCTGAAGGGCTATGGCGCGTACCAGTTCAACGATGAGTGGACGGCGTCGGCCACCCTGCGTGTCACCTCGGGCATGCCGAAGAGCTGCCTGGGCTATTACGGTGCCGATGGCAGCGATCCGATCGGCTATGAATCGTCGTACCACTACTGCAACGGCGAGCCGTCGCGCCCGGGTGATGCCGGCCGCCAGCCGTGGACCTACCGCTTCGACCTGGGCGTGATGTACCGCCCGGCCTTTGCCGACCACAAGCTGGCATTCGGCCTGGACGTGTTCAATGTGCTCAACCAGCGCCGTGCGGTCCAGTCCGATCCGTCGTATGAATCGGGCCAGCACACGATTTCCAATACCTACGGTATCGGCACCTTCTACACCGCGCCGCGTTCGGTGCGCCTGAGTGCGTCCTACGACTTTTGATGTAAAACCCGCTCTCTTTCAGTAGGACGTTTGACCCCGGCATCTGCCGGGGTCTTTTTATGTGCGGGCACCGCCCACGAAAAAGGCGCCCTGCGGCGCCTTCTCCGTTACTGCACCACGCTCGTGGTCAGCGCCAGACCTTGATCTGCTCGGCGTCGGTGCGCTGCATCGGCTGGCCGGCCTTGCAGCTGAACGTCGCGCCGAACGCCGGCAGGTTCGCCAGCGGGCCGTTGGTGCGCCAGCGGCCCGGTGCACGGATGTCGGCGGTCAGGCGGCGAGCGGCTTCGTTCGGCGACAGCTGCTGCGGCCACAGTGCAGCCCAGGCGCGGAAGAAGCCCTGCTGCTGCGCCGGCTTGGCCTTCGGCTCCTGCGCGGTGTAGGCCGCCCAGGCCAGTTCCAGGCCGGCGATGTCGGCCAGGTTCTCTTCCTGGGTCAGCGTCCCGTTGACCTTGGCGCCCTTCACGCCGGGGAATTCGTAGGCGCCGTACTGCGCGGCCACGCGGCTGCCCAGCAGGGTCCAGGCGGTCTTGTCGGCCGGGGTCCACCAGCTGCGCAGTTCACCCTTGGCATCGACCAGCGCGCCCTTGGCATCGATGGCACGGTTCAGTTCGTGGCCGACCAGGCCACCGAAGCTGCCGAACTTGTCGGCGGCATCGGCCTTGGCGTTGAACACCGGGCCCTGCAGGATGGCGGCGGTGACGATCAGGCGGTTCTGCGCAAGGTCGTAGGCCAGCGACGGCTGCTGCGGCAGCACGTCCCAGCGGCGGTCGGCGTTGCCCTTGCCGATGCGCTTCATTTCCTCGCGGTGGCGCCAGGTCGAAGCGATCAGCATGTTGCCGCCGAACGAGCCACGGCCCATCGGCTGCACGGTGTAGTCCAGGTCGCGCAGCGGGGTGCCGATCTCGATCTTCAGCGCGCCCAGCTTGGCCTGGGCTTCGGCCTTGGCCTCGGCGCTCATCCAGGTGCTGTTCTTGACCGCCTCGATCTGCACTTCACGCACCTTGTCGACGATCCACGCCGCCTGGCGACGGTCTTCGGCGGACAGGTGGCGGGCGGCGTACTCGCGGCCGACCATCGGGCCGGCGGCCACGTTGATGGCATCCAGGACGCTTTCCCAGCGCTGCGCGGGCAGGGTCTGGCCACGCAGCACGCGGCCGCGGAACTCGAACTCGGCGTCGCGGTAGGCCTTGGACAGGTACGGCGCCATCGAGTCGCCCACGCGCCAGCGCAGGTAAGCCTTCCACTGTTCCGGCTTGAGCTTGGTGACCATGGTGTCGAGCTGCTTGAACAGGCCCGGGTCAGCCAGCGAGACCAGGTCGTCGTTCACGCCCTGCACCTTCAGGAAGGCATCCAGCTGCAGGTTGCGGTAGCGGCTGTTGAGATCCTTGGTGGAAATCGGCGCGTAGTTGTTGAACGGGTTGTTGATGCCGGCCAGCGACTGCGCGTTGCGGGCCAGTTCGGTTTCCAGTTCGATCACCGACTGCGATTCGGCATCCAGCTTGGCTGCCGGGGTACCGGTCAGGGCCAGGATCTGCTTGACGTAGTTGCGGTAGCGGCCCATCAGGGCCACGGTGTCGGCGTCGGTACGGGTGTAGAACGCCGGGTCGGGCAGGCCCATGCCGCCCTGCATGAAGTAGCCGATGTGGCGGTCCAGCGCCTTCAGGTCCACGTCCGGGCCGAAGTTGAAGGCCACCGGGATGCCGACCTGGTGCAGCGCGGCGATCGAGGCCGGCACGTCCTTGGCCTTCTTGATCGCATTGATGCGGGTCAGCAGCGGGGCGATCGGGTTGGAGCCATCGGCTTCCACCGCGGCTTCGTCCAGGCCGCTGGCCCAGAAGTCGCCCAGCAGCTTCTGCACGTTGCCCTGCGGCGCCTTCATCGAGGCGTCCAGCAGTTCACGCTGCTGCTGGCGGCTGCGGTCGACCAGCTGGCCCAGTGCGGTGGCGGCGCCGGACTGCGGCACCGGGTTGGCCTTCAGCCAGTCCGCGTTGGTGGCATCGTAGAAATCGCTGCACTGGGCGCTGACGGCCGGGGCGCGCACGGCCTTCTTCTTGGCGGCGAACGCATCGTGGGTCGGGACCAGGGTCGCCAGGCTGATACCCAGGGCGACGGCAAGCGGACGGAAATTGGGCATGTAGAACGAATCCGTGATGGATTGAGGGCGGGCGAACTATAGCAAGCCGTGCATGGGCACGGGATGCATGCGTCACGTCACATCCGCCGGGCATGGCCCGGCGCTACCGGGGTGTGTGGCATGGGCACGGGATGCATGCGCCACGTCACATCCGCCGGGCGGGTGCTGCACAAAAAAAGGCCCGGGAAATCCCGGGCCTTCGAGGGTCTGCCTTGGCGTCAGCCGCGGCTTACCAGATCACCACCTGCTGGTCGCCGGTGCGGGCCATCGGCGAGCCGGCCTTGCACTGGAATGCAGCGGCGAAGGTCGGCAGGTTCGACGGCGCACCCATGGCGCGGAACTGCGCCGGGGCGTGCGGGTCGGTGGCCAGGCGGACCTTGGCGTTTTCAGCGGTGTACTTGGTGCGCCACACGGTGGCCCAGTTGAAGAAGAAGCGCTGGTCGCGGGTGAAGCCGTCGACCTTCGGATCTTCCTTGCCGGCGGTGGCCTTCTGCAGGGCGTCGTAGGCGGTGGCCAGGCCACCCAGGTCGGCGATGTTCTCGCCCAGGGTCAGGTGGCCGTTCACGGCCTGGCCGTCGACCTTGTACTGGTCGAACTGCTTGACCAGCTTGCCGGTCAGGCCTTCGAAGTTCTTCTTGTCAGCCGGGGTCCACCAGTCTTCCAGGTTGCCGGTCGGCCCGAAGCGTGCGCCCTGGTCGTCGTAACCGTGGGTCATTTCGTGGCCGATCACTGCGCCGATGCCGCCGTAGTTCAGCGCGTCGTCGGCCTTCGGGTCGAAGAACGGCGGCTGCAGGATGGCAGCCGGGAACACGATCTCGTTCTGCAGCGGGTTGTAGTAGGCGTTGACCGTCTGCGGGGTCATGCCCCACTCGGTCTTGTCCACCGGCTTGCCGACCTTGGACAGGTTGAACTTGTAGTTGAACTCGTTGGCGGCGCGCACGTTGCCCAGGTAGCTGTCGCGCTGGGTCTGCAGGCCGGCCCAGTCACGCCACTTGTCCGGGTAACCGATCTTCGGGGTGAAGGTTTCCCACTTGGCGATGGCCTTGGCCTTGGTCTCGTCGCTCATCCAGCTCAGGCCCTGGATGCGTTCCTTCAGCGACGCGGCCAGGTTCTTCACCAGTTCTTCCATCTTCGCCTTGGCTTCCGGCGAGAAGGCGACCTTCACGTACAGCTGGCCGAAGGCTTCGCCGGCATCGTTCTCGATGGTGCCCAGCACGCGCTTCCAGCGCGGCTTCTGCTCCTTCTGGCCATTGAGGGTCTTGCCGTAGAACTCGTAGTTCTCCTGCACGAAGGCGTCGGCCAGGTACGGCGAGGCGCCATCAACGGTGTGGAAGCGCAGGTAGGCGCGCCAGACCGACGGATCGGTGTCGCCCAGTGCCTTGCTCACTTCCTCGTGGAAGGCCGGCATGGCCAGCGAGAACTTCTCCGGTGCGGCAACGCCCTGCGACTTGAAGAACTCGGTCCAGCTGAAGTTCGGGGTCAGCTTGTCGGCGTCGGCCAGGGTGACCGGGTTGTAGAACAGCTCGACGTTGCGCGACAGGTCGACGCGCGACTTGGAAGCCTTGGCCAGGCGGGTCTCGAACTTGACCACGTCCTCGGCCTGCTTGGCGGCATCGGCAGCGGCCACGCCCGACAGTTCCAGCACCTTGGCGACGTGCGCCTGGTAGGCCTTCAGCTTGTCGGCGTTCTTGGTGTCGGTGTAATAGGTGGTGTCCGGCAGGCCCAGGCCGCCCTGGCTGGCGTAGGCCATGTTCATGGCCGAGTTCTTGAAGTCCGCTTCGGCGCCGAAGCCGAACAGGACGTTGTCGCCCTTGGCTGCGCTGGTGCGCAGGTAATCGGCGATGGCGGCCTTGTCCTGCAGGCCGTCGATGGCGGCCAGGTCAGCCTTCAGCGGCTCGATGCCCTGGGCGTTGATCTTGGCTTCGTCCATGCCGGTGGCCCACAGGTCGCCGACGATCTTCTCGATGTGGTTCGGGTTCTTGACCTGGGCAAGCTGCTCGGCCAGCTGGTGCTGCACGGCCACCGAACGCTCGTCGAGGATGGTGAAGGCGCCCCAGCTGGTGCGGTCGCCCGGAATCTCATTGGCGGCCAGCCACTTGCTGTTGACGTAGTCGCCAAAGGCGCCGCAGGCGTCCATCGCGCTGTCCAGGTCACTGGCCTGGAAGGCGTTGTAGGCCGGCAGCTTGGCCTCGTCCAGCTTGTAGGTGGTGGCCTGGTCAGTGGCGGCCGGCGTGGAGGCGGTGGCGTCCTTTGCCGGGGTGTCGGTCTTGCCGCAGCCGACCAGCGCGGCCGAAACGGCCAGGGTCAGCAGCACGATCTTGGGAGTACGGGTCACTTGAATGGCCTCCAGGCCGAGTGATTCAGGGAAGGGCCGTTTGGGGCGGCCGTGGGCCGAACGATACGCCGCTGGCCCGCCCTGCAAGGGTGTCGAAGGTCATGGCCGGGTGCAAGGGCCGGGCGGGGCCCATAAAAAGACAGACCCGGCAAAAGCCGGGCCTGTCGGGGTATTGCGGTCCTGACGGGATCAGAACTTGTAGGTCACGCCCACGTAGGCATAACGGCCGACCATGTCGTAGTAGGACGAGCCCAGATCGGTGCCGAAGTAGTTCACCGGCGGATCCTTGTCGAACACGTTGTCCACGCCCAGGTAGACCTCCACGCCGGAGTCCGCGATCTTATAGCCGACCTGCATGTTGTGGTACAGGTACGACGGGTTGCGGATCGGGCTCTGCGAACCCGGGTTGGACTTGTAGCTGTCCGGGGTCACGCGCAGGTTGCCGTCGACGTAGATCATGTCCCACTTCGCGCGGAAGTTGCCCAGGTCATAGTTGACGTTGAACTGGCCGCGCCAGCGCGGATCGCTGTAGTAGGTGACGTACTCGGTGAACTCATCCGGGAACGCCTGGAAGGCCCACTCACGCGACTGGATCAGGCGGGTACCGACCAGGCGCAGGGTGGTGTTGCCGCCTGCCAGCTGGAAGCGGTAGTCCATTTCCACGTCGACGCCGACGCGGCGGGACTTGGCCAGGTTCTCGGCAAGCGCGGTCCAGCCGATGATGCTGTACGGGGTGCCTGCGGTGCCGCTGGCGCGGACCACCATGTCGCAGAACGAGTTGTTCTGCACGCCGCCGGGCGAGTCAACGCAACGGGTTGCGTTGGTCTGCGCGGTCACCGAACCGATCGCGTCTTCCAGCGTGATGCGCCAGTAGTCCATCGACATGCCGAAGCCGTCCAGGAACTCAGGCTGCCACACGAAGCCCATCGTCACCGACTTGGAGCGTTCCGGCTTCAGGTCCGGGTTGCCGCCGCTGACGCCCGGGCGGGTCGCCGTGTAGGTGTCCACCCAGTTGCTCGGGATGCCCAGCGCGGCGCAGTTGGCTGCACGCAGTGCCGGGTCCTTCGCGGTGCTCGGACGGTTCGAGTTGGTCGACAGCGTGTTGCAGGGGTCGTTGATGGTCGCGAAGTTCTGCGACTGCGGGTTGAACAGCTCGCCGATGCTCGGGGCGCGGACGGCCTTGGCCAGGCTGGCGCGGAAGCGCAGGGAGCTCAGCACTTCCCAATCCAGGCCGACGTTCCAGGTCTTGGTTTCGCCGATGGTGCTGTAGTCCGAGTAACGACCGGCCAGATCCAGGTTCAGGCGGCGGATGCCCGGGATGTCGGCCAGCAGCGGCACCGAGGTTTCCACGAAGGCTTCCTTGGTGTCGTACTCGCCACCACGGCTCGGGATGGCGTTCAGGAAGGTCAGGCCCATCGCCGACAGCGGATCGGTGTTTTCCTGGCTCTGTTCCTTGCGGTACTCCACGCCTGCTGCGATGCCCATGTCACCGGCCGGCAGCGAGAACAGCGAGCCGTTGGCCACCGAGGCGCTGAACACCTGCTGCTTCAGCTTGGACTGGTTCAGCGAGTTGGTGTTGAACCATGCAGCTGCTTCCGGGCTGACCTTGCCGTTGCCCATCACGTTGAACGGAACGCAGCCGGCGACCAGGGCGGCCGAGTAGGCGCGGCCGGTATACGGGTTGACGGCGTTGGGGTTCAGCGTCGAGCGGCAGACGATCTGGCCATTGGCCGGATTGATGACGGCATCCAGACCGGCCTGCCAACGCTCTTCAATGCGGTTGTTGAAGTTGATGCGGTCGATGGTGGTCTGGCCGAAGTTGGCCGAAGCCTCGTAGGTCCAGTCGGCGCCCAGGTTGCCTTCCAGGCCCAGCACGGCACGTGCGGTGGAGCGCTCGACGTTCTCGCCGCGGCGGCCGGAATCAACGTTGAAGCGCGACACGAGCAGGGTGCTCAGGCCGTTCGCGTCCATCAGGGCGCCCAGCTCCGGGGTCACGTAGGCATTGTCGCGCTGGATGCGCAGGGCGCGCGCGGTACCCACCTGGTCGAAGGTCGGCTGGCCGAAGAACTCCGATTCGGTCTTGGTGTACTTGCCTTCGAAGAACAGGCGGTGGTCGTCGTTCAGATCGAAGTTGACGGCGGTGTTGAAGCTGAAGCGGTTGAACGCCGGCTCCAGATCCGCGACGGCATTCAGATCGGCGAAATCGCAGTTCGTACAGGTGTTCGCGCTGACGATCGTGCCGTCATAGCGGTTCTTGCGGAACGTGCCATCGGGGTTGAACACATAGCGGTTCGAACCGTCAGCGCGGAATGCGCCGAGGGTGAACGTGCCGCCGTAGGACAGCGCATGGTTGCCGCCCGGACCCTGCAGGATGGTCTGCGGGTTGCTTTCGCTCGGCGGCTTGCTGGCGTCATAGTTCGGGTTGTTGACCGTGGTCAGGAACTCACGGCCGATCGCGCGATCACCACGGCCGTAGCGGCCCTGGGTGCTGTACTCCATCGCGATGGCGGCGCTGCCGCGGCCGTCGGCAAAGTCCTTGCCGCCGGAGAAGCTGATGAAGGAACGGTCGAAGCTGCCTTCCGATGCCGCGCCGCGCTGGGCGCGCAGTTCGAAGCCATCGAACTTCTTCTTCATGATGAAGTTGACCACGCCGGCAACCGCATCGGCGCCGTACACGGCGGACGCACCACCGGTGATCACTTCAACGCGCTCGATCCACTCGACCGGGATGGTGTTGACGTCCACGGCGGTGGAGCCCGGGCTGGCGCCCACGTGGCGGCGACCGTTGACCAGCACCAGGGTGCGTGCGGTGCCCATGCCACGCAGATCCATCAGGCCCAGACCGGCGGTGCCGATGAAACGGGTCGAGTTGCCCATGGTGTAGGTCGGGGTGAGCTGCGGCATCTTTGCCATCAGGTCACCGATGTTCACCGCGCCGGTGCCACGGATTTCCTCGGCCGAGATGGCCGTGACCGGCGACGGGGTGACGAAACCGGTACGCGCGATACGCGAGCCGGTGACGGTGACCTTGTCCAGGTCGACGGCCCTGTTGCCGGTGGACTCGGCGTCCTGGGCGAAGGCCGGTGCTGCAGCGGCGGCCATCAGGCCGGCCAGCAGGGCGCAGGTCAGCGGGTGGCGACCGGGCGTGCGGTGAATCGTCATGCGTGAAACCCCCTAATGGATGTGAATGCTGGCTTCCGTGCCGTAGTTCTGTGTGCGTTCATGTGTCGTCCTGACTCGCCTCGAACCTAACACGGTCTTAACGAGAAATGCATGTTTCCATCACGCATTGACGCGTTGCGTGTCCCAGTTGTTCATCAAATTGCAACAAATACAGTGGCTTAGTCTCAGTTGTGATGGTTACGTCTGTAAGCCAACAATAGAGATGAATAGGGGATTAAGCGAAGCTTTGCGCAGAAGTGGCGTGGGCTTTGCGCAAGCTGGCGTCTCGGGCGTCTGTCCGCGCGTCGGCTGCCGGGCTGAAGACAAAAGAAAAGGGCGGCCGAAGCCGCCCTTTTCATGTTGACGTTGTCGCCGGTCAGAACTTGTAGGAAACCCGGGCGAAGAACGTACGGCCGTACCAGTCGTACTGCGATGCGTACAGCGGGGTGTTGCCGTAGCGGGTACCGGCGGTGTTGGAAATCAGGTCCGGTGCCTTGTCGAACAGGTTGCGCACGCCGACCATCAGGCTCCAGTCGTCCATGTTGTAGGCCACCGAGACGTTGTGGCGGAACTGCCAGCCGGCCTTGATGTCGCGCGTTGCGTTCTGGTAGCCGGAGTAGGTGAAGGTCCGGTCCAGATCCTTGTTCTGCGTGCTGCTGTTGTAGACACCCTGCCAGTTGAAGGCCCAGTCACCGCGCTCCAGGCTCACGCTGGCCAGGCCGACGGTCTTCGGACGGCCGATGTAGCCCACCTGGTCGGAGGTGGTGAAGCCGCTGTCAGCTGCCGAGTCGAACAGCTGGTAGGTGTCTTCCAGCGTGTAGGTGACCTGCGCTTCGGCGGACAACTTGCCGAAGGCGAAGTCGTTGTCGTAGTTGATCTGCAGGTCGTAGCCGCGGGTACGCTCGCGGTTGATGTTCACGTACTGGTTGTAGATGGTGGTGATCTGGTTCGGGTTGGCCGGATCGGTCGGGCTGTTGCGCACCAGGTTGTTGCAGAACGAGTTCGGGTACACGGCCGAACCGTAGCAGCCGAACACGATGTCGTATTCGTCAAGCTGGGTGATTTCGCCGCGCACGTCGTAGTCGAAGTAGTCCAGCGCGATGTTCAGGTTGGCGAAGGTCGGGGTCCACACCAAGCCCAGGGTCTTGGCCTTGGAGGTTTCCGGCTTCAGCTGGCCCGCGCCGCCACCGGAATAGATGGTGGCACTGCCACCGCCGCCTGCGTAGGTTTCCGGAATGCCAGCCGCACCGCAGTTGGCGCGCAGGAAGTCGTTGTTGCTGTCGCCCCACAGGATGCAGGGGTCGATCTGGTTCTGGGCCAGGAAGCCGGTCTGGTTGCCCAGGTACAGCTCATACAGGCCCGGCGCACGGTAGGAGGTGCCCATGGTGCCGCGGACGCGCAGCGAGGGGACGATCTGCCAGTTCACGCCGGTCTTCCAGACCTTGTCCGAACCCGACACGGAGTCATATTCGAACACGCGGCCGGACAGGTTGACCGACAGCGATTCGATGCCCGGAATGCCCTTCAGCAGCGGCACGTCCACTTCGGCGAAGGCTTCCTTCACCTTGTCGGTGCCCTTGGTGATGTCGGCGGTGCTGGAACCCCAGATGTTGCCCGAGCGCGAGAACTCCGACGGGGTGTCGTTGATCTTGTACTTGCGGAACTCGACGCCGAAGGCCGAGGCGACGTCGCCGGCCGGCAGGGTGAACAGGTTGCCGCTGAGGATGGCGTTCGCGCTGGTCTGTTCGTACACGGTGTTGCCAGTGTGGTACCGGCCGATCGCGTTCACCAGCTCGTCCATGCGCTGGCCGCTCAGGAAGCCGGCGTTGAAGTAGTCAACCGGCATGTCGCCGCTGTTGTCGTAGGACAGATCACCCGTGCGCGTCGCATCGATGGCCAGCGCACCGTAATCGCCGCTCGAGCGGCTGTAGCCGGCATTGATTTCCCAGGCCCAGCTCTCGGTGGACTTGAACTGGCCATCGAACTTGGTGGTGCCGTAGAAGTAGTCGACGGTGATCTTCTGGTCGCTCGGGAACGGCATGATGACCTGGAAGAGGTCATCGGCCGCTTCGCTGTACACGATCGGGAAGAACTGGCGCCAGGAGTGCGCCTTGGTCTCGCGGCGGTTGTACAGGAACTGCGTCTTCCAGTTGAAGCTGTCGAAGCTGAAATCGGTGGCGGCGTACAGCGTGGCGCGTTCGCGCTGGTTGATCACTTCCTGGTCATGGTAGAACGGGTAGTTCAGCACGTCCTCGTAATAGGCCGTACCACCGTTGGCGTAGGTGGGGGTCGGGCGCGGACGCGGGCGGTAGCCCGGGAACGGACCGACAGTGCTGCCATCGGGCGAGGGCACGTAGCGGATCGCCGAGTTGTTGTAGTTGATGATGGTATTGGCGTACAGGTTGCCGGTGCTGCAGCCTGCCAGGTCGGTGCCGGCCAGGATCGAACGATCCTCGCGGTCGATACGCTTGCCGTCAGTGCCCCACACCATGTCCTGGGCGCAGGAGAAGAAGTCACGGTCGCCCACGGTCAGGGCGTTCAGGCGGTCCCACTGGGCCGCAGCAACGATGCTGCCCTTCTCGAAGTTCCAGCCGTTGGCGATCGAGGCAGAGAACTGCTCGCCGCCGCCGTGCTGCGGAACGCTCATCGAGTAGGTCATCTCCGGGCGGTCGATGCTCTTCTTGGTGATCAGGTTGACCACGCCGGCCAGAGCGTCCGAGCCGTAGATGGAGGACGAGCCGTCCTTCACGATTTCAATGCGCTGCAGGATGGCCTGCGGAATCACGTTCAGGTCGAATGAGCCGACCTGGCCGCGGGTACCGGCCGGGCCGGGGCGCTGGCCGTCGAGCAGGACCAGGGTGCGGTTGGCGCCCAGGCCACGCAGCGAGACGGTCTGCACGCCGGTGCCGCCTTCGACGACGAAGCCGCCGAACTGGTTGTTCATCTGGGTCGAGCCAGCGGCGATCGCCGAGGTCTGCAGGAAGTCAGCGGTGTCGAACTGACCGGAGGCGATGCCCTTTTCGATCGAGATGACCTGCACCGGCGAGGTGGTTTCGTACTCCGGGCGCTTGATGAGCGAACCGGTGACGCTGATGGCATCCAGGTTAGTGGCGTTCTTGGACGCGCTGCTCGACGTGGTCGTCGGCTGCTGCGGTTCCGCTTCCTGGGCAAAGACGGGCGCGGCCTGCAGGCATGCGAGGACGGCGAGGGTCAATGGGACGCGGCTTGGCTTGATCTGGCGATTGGCGGTGCGCATTTCGGTTGGATCCCCACTTGTTATGCTTCGGTTAAGCGAGTGTAAGTAGGGCGTTAGCTAAATGCAATATGAATATGAAAATTTATAACTCGTTGTTTTTAAAAGACATCTGGGGCTTTTGAAGCAAAAAAACCCTCTCGATTCAGGTTCGAGAGGGTTTTTCTTCACATCTTTGTGTTAAGGGTGAAATCAGAGGCCGCCGGGGCCGCAGTCGTTCTTCAGGAACGATTCGATCAGGCCCAGCGTCTCGCGCTGCTGGCGCGGGTACCACGGCATGCTGTGCTGCTGGTCGGCGATCAGGCGGAACTTCGCCGGCACCTTGCCTTTGACCGCGTCGTAGAAGCCCTGTGCGTGGAACGAGGGCGTGCGCACGTCGCGGTCACCGACGAACAGCATGACCGGGATGTTGGCCGACGCGGTGTTGCGCATCGGATCCATGCCCTTGACGGTCTGCCCCTGCAGGATGCGCTGCAGGCGGTTGTCGCTCCACGACGTGCCCAGGCGGGCAAGGTCGGTCACCGGCGCACCTGCGATGGCGCACTGGTACGGCGAGTTCGGTCGCACCGTCGCCGCAGCAGCGGCGAAACCACCGTAGGAGTAGCCGAAGATCGCGATGCGGTCCTTGGCAGCGAAGCCCTGCGACACCAGCCAGGCGGCACCGTCGTCGTTGTCGTCGGACATCTTCTGGCCCCATTCGCGGTCGCCGGCGATCCACAGCTCGCGACCCAGGCCCGACGAACCGCGGTACTGCGGGCGAAGCACTGCGTAGCCGCGCGAGGTCAGCAGTGCGATCCAGCCCGAGGCGTCCCACTGCACGTAGTCGCGCGCCCAGGGGCCGCCATGCGGGTTGACGATGGCCGGCGGTGCCGGGTCGCCGTCCTTCCAGCCCTGCGGCAGGTCCAGGATGGCGGGAATCTCGCGCCCGTCGCGGGCCTTGTAGGTGACCCAGCGCTCTTCGCCGGTGGCGCCCTTGGCGATCCACGGGCGCTCGCTGCCCAGGCTGACCACATTCTTGCGGTCCAGCAGCAGGAAGTAGCTGGTGGGCGCATCAGGGCCGACGGCGCGGAACAGGATGCGCGAGAAATCATCGTTGTAGCGGGCGATTTCCACCTGGCGCCCGCCGGCGGCCTGCTTCAGCGTGTCCTGGATCGACTTCAGGGTCGGGTCCACGTACACCGTCTGCGCGCTGGGGCCATCGATGGTGAAGCCCACGACCTGGTTGAAGGTCTTCGGCTGGGTGCTGAACACCAGGCTGGCGATGGAGAAGTTCGGGTTGGCGAGGACGGGCTCGGGGTCGAACTTCTGCAGCTTTGCGTCGTAGAGATGGACCTGGACCTTGTCCGAGAACAGGTCGGTCAGGATGTAGTACTTGCCGGTGGCGTCATCCACGCCGGCCAGCTCCACCGTGTGCCGGTTGGACAGCTTGGACAGCAGGGGCTTCTGCAGCACGAACTGGCCGGACGACGGGTCCAGGATCAGCACCTGCTGCTCGTAGTCGCCGCTGACCGGTTCGATCTGCGCCTTGGCCAGCACCTTGCCGGTGCGCGCGTCGAACAGCGCGGGCTGGGCGCGCGTACCGCCGCGGAACAGCAGCTCGGTTTCCTTGGTCTTGAGGTTGTACAGATAGTAGTTGGCGGTCAGCGAGATTTCGCTCAGCTGGCGGATGATCACCCGGTCCGGATCCAGCGGCAGCATGTTGACCAGCGACGCGGTGCCACCCAGTTCAAGGCAGCGCTGGGTCTGCTCGCTGACGCCCAGCTTGCGGGTGTTGTCGGCGAAGGCTTCGCCGAAATCCTTCTGGGTCGTGTCGGTCAGGTAGGTCTTGACCACGAAGGTCTTGGTCGCGCCGGAAACACTGCCTTCGCCACAGCCGCCCAGCTGGCCGGTCCATTCCTGGCGGCCGACAGCGAGGATGCGGTCGGATTTCAGCGCCGCGGCGGCGATGAACTTCATGCGGTCGCCAGACGGCGTGACCACCTTCGGGCCGCCGGACAGGCTGTCGGTGTCCCAGCTGGCCAGCGCGGTTTCTTCCGGGTTGGCCGGGGACGGGATCAGTGCGACCAGGTGCTTGCCGTCAGGGCTCATCGAAACCGACTGCAGCGCCGGCAGGCGCGCCAGGTCTTCAATGGGGACGGGGGCGGCGTGGGCAGAGGTGCCGGCCAGGGCCAGGGCCAGGGCCGTACCTAGGCGGAAGCGGGGAATCACGTGCATTTCTTGTCCTTGGGCTGCGCGTTGATCGAGGTCGAAAGCTGACTGATTGGTGAACGGATTCGGACGGTAGCAGATGTTCGGTAGGCGCGTCAGTGCCAACCGGAGCGCCTTCATCGCCTGGCCCGGCGGGTCCAACTTGTATGATGGGAGGTTGCCAGTCCCCACGAACCGCTTCCGGAGTCCGCAGTGAACAGCCCCGCCCGTCGTCCCCACGCCAGCCAGGTACAGAAGGGCCTGTCGCCCCATGCGCGCATCCGCAACGTGATCGCGGTGGGTTCGGGCAAAGGGGGCGTCGGCAAGTCCACCACCTCGGTGAACCTGGCGGTGGCCCTGCAGCAGCTCGGTGCCCGCGTGGGCGTGCTGGACGCGGACATCTACGGCCCCAGCGTGCCGGCCATGCTCGGCCTGTCCGGCCGCCCGGAAAGCCCGGACAACAAGAGCATCGAACCGATGCGTGCGTTCGGCGTGGACACCATGTCCATCGGCTACCTGGTGGAAGACGAGACGCCGCTGATCATGCGCGCGCCGCGGGCGACCGCTGCGCTCACCCAGCTGTTCGAAGACACGCTGTGGGACGACCTGGACTACCTGCTGATCGACCTGCCGCCGGGCACCGGTGACATCCAGCTGACCCTGGTGCAGAAGATCCCGCTGGCCGGTGCGGTCATCGTCACCACGCCGCAGGACATCGCCACGCTGGATGCGAAGAAGGCGCTGAAGATGTTCGAGAAGGTGGAGGTGCCGGTGCTGGGCATCGTCGAGAACATGGCCGTGCACACCTGCAGCAACTGTGGCCACGTCGAGCACCTGTTCGGCGAGGGCGGTGGCGAGCGCATGGCTGCGCAGTACGGCGTGCCGCTGCTGGGGTCGCTGCCGCTGCAGATCGATATCCGCGAACAGGGCGATGCCGGCAGCCCGATCACCGTCGCCCAGCCCGATTCGACCGCCGCCCAGGCGTATCGCCGGGCCGCCGAGCGCCTGGTGGAGGAAGTGGGCAAGCGCCCGCGGGCGTCGATCCAGATCCTGTCCTCGCTGCTCTGAGGCAGCAACCGCGGGGCTGCGGCGCGGTTGCCCGGCCCCCTGCTAGAATCCACGCGCCCCTCGCACCCAGGACAAAGCATGAGCATCAAGAGTGACCGTTGGATCCGCCGTATGTCCGAGCAGCACGGCATGATCGAGCCGTTCGAGGCCGGGCAGGTGAAGCATGCCAACGGTGAGCGCATCGTCAGCTACGGCACCTCCAGCTATGGTTACGACGTGCGCTGCTCGCGTGAGTTCAAGGTGTTCACCAACATCAACTCCACGATCGTCGACCCCAAGCACTTCGATCCGGGCAGCTTCGTGGACATCGTCGGTGATGAGTGCATCATCCCGCCCAACAGCTTCGCGCTGGCCCGCACGGTGGAATACTTCCGCATCCCGCGCGACACCCTGGTGGTGTGCCTGGGCAAGAGCACCTATGCCCGCTGCGGCATCATCGTCAACGTGACGCCGCTGGAACCGGAGTGGGAGGGCCACGTGACCCTGGAGTTCAGCAACACCACGCCGCTGCCGGCGCGCATCTACGCCAACGAAGGCGTGGCTCAGATGCTGTTCTTCCAGGCGGCGGCCGACGATGTCTGCGAAACCTCGTACAAGGACCGCGGTGGCAAGTACCAGGGCCAGACCGGCGTGACCCTGCCGCGTACCTGAGCCACCTGTCGGTAGCGCCGGGCCATGCCCGGCGTTGGACAGATTCGCCGGGCGTGGCCCGGCGCTACCTTATTTGCCGCGTCCGAACAGCATCGCGATGCCGACGCCGACCAGGCCGACCGGCCACCAGGTCAGGAACAGCTTGGAAACATTCAGGTGCGTCCAGCCCAGGTTGCTGGCGAGCATGAACAAGCCGATCAGGATCAGCAGGATGGCGGCGACAAGATTGAATCGCATCGGGTCGTCAAAGGCTCAGGGGTGGGCCGGATATCCTAGCCGTTCCTTCCAGTAGGCGACATGCTGGTCCAGCGCGGCCGGCTCGTAACGGTGCGCCGGCCCGCTGCCCCAGACCGGGCCGGGCCAGGCCGGATCGCCGTCGTGGCGGCCGATCACATGGAAATGCAGCTGGCGCACGATGTTGCCCAGCGCCCCGATGTTGATCTTCTCCACCCCGTCCGAGCCGTGCAGAGCCTTGCAGGCGCGGTTGAGTTCGGTGCGCAGCTTGTCCTGCTGCTCGCCGTCCAGCTCGATCCACTCGGTGATCCCGGCCAGGCGCGGCACCAGGACCAGCCAGGGGAATCGTTCGTCGTTCATCAACCGCACTTGCGACAACGGTCCTTCAGCAACCAGCACGCTGTCGGTGGCCAGGCGTGAATCCAGTTCGAAATCGCTCATCCAAGATGCTCCGTGAAGAAATCGAGGGTGCGTTGCAGCGCCAGGGCGGCGCTGTCTGGATCATACGCATGTCCGACCTCCCGATTGAAGGCGTGGTCGGCCGGATAGACGTAGGTGGCCATCTGCGGCAGCTTTTCGCGGTGGGCCTGCACGGCCTCCGGCGGGATGCTCTTGTCCTGGGCGCCGAAGTGGAAGATCACCGGGGCCTTGGGCGTTTCGTCGAGGAAATTGACGTTGCGGCCGCCGTAGTAGCTGGCCGACGGCAGGCCCAGGCGCATCGCCGCCAGCAGGGCCACGCTGCCGCCCCAGCAGTAGCCGACGGTGCCGACCTTGCCGTAGGGGGCCAGGCGCGTCGCCGCAGCGCGCACCACTTCCAGCGCCTTCTCCATGCCCAGGGTGTTGACCCGCTCCAGGCCGTCCTTCACGCCTTCCGGGCTGTAGGGCAGGGCGTCGGGGTCGGACTCCGGGCCATCGACCAGATCGAAGAACGACGGCGCCAGCACCGCGTAGCCTTCGGCGGCGAAGCGCTCGGCGACCCCGCGCATGTGCGCGTTGACCCCGAAGATTTCCTGTATGACCACCAGCGCCGCGCGCGGCTTGCCCACGGGCAGGACCTGCCAGGCGCGGACCGGGCCATGATGCGTATCCAGGGTGATCCATTCGGACATCGTCGGGTACCTCGTTGCAGGGGACAGGCCTGCATTGTCGACGCTGGCCGGGTTAGCGGCGTGTCAGCGGCTGTGCCCGATCAGGCGGCTGGCCATTCAGAGCCGGGCACCAATCGCGATGTTGCAAGCGGCATCGACGACAGTGGCTTCCGATGACACTCAGAACTTGCGCAGCCCCGCATGGACCAGCGCCTTGCCAAGGATGCTGACGTTGCCGGGCTCGGGGCGATAGGGCGGGAAGTCCGTGTTCACGCTCACCACGTACAGGCCATCGCCCCGCTTCTGCAGCATCTTGATCTGCGTTTCGCCGCCAAGGGTGATGAGGTAGTAGTCGTCACCGTCAAAGTGATCGAAGCTGGTATCGATCCAGACGATGTCGCCATCTTCCAGCTTGGGCCGCATCGAGGGGCCGCGACCGGTGATGATCTGGATGCGTCCGGGCTGCGGCAGGAAGCCCAGCTTCCGTCGCACCTCCCATTCGGCAACCTCGATCGTTCTCATCACCTCGGGTGTGTCGTAGGTGACACCCGTGTCTGCTTCCAGGACGTTGAAGCGAACGTATCCCGGAGGCGGTCCCACCTCCTCGACCGCCGGCTTGCCATCTGCGATGGCGCCTGGGGGCAGCATCGTGCCGTTACCGGTCGCGAGCCAGGATTCACTGACCCCCAGCACCTTGGCCGCCGCCAAGAGGTTCGCGCCACGCAGAAATTTTGCCTTTCCGCTGAACCAGTTATGGACGCTCGGTGCTGAAACGCCGACCTCTCGGGCCAGATGGGCCTTGGTGATCTGTGCGTGTCGGAGTGCACGGGCCAAGCGTTCAGAAAGAGTAGTCATTAGGAAAGACTAATTCCTAGCTAATTAGGAGTAGCTATTGACCGATGGATTAGGTGTGTCTAATTTCAGGCCATGAAAAAATCCTAGTGCTTCTACCGTCATCGATCGCCTGGGAGGGACCGGCAGGGTGGCCCGCATATGCGAGGTGAGCTCCGCTTCTGTCAGCCAATGGCGGTTGAAGGGCATACCGGCCGCAAGGCGACAGTTCCTGCAACTGTTGAGGCCTGAAGCCTTCCGCGAAGAAAGCGATGTTGACGGTCGTTCGATACCGCCCGACGACGGGTGGTACACGCTCAGGCGGTAGGGCGCCGAGCGGGCAGGGGATCAGCCGATGTGTCGTTCAGAGGTGGCGCACCAACCCCGTTATACTGGCGCCCTTTCAGGCCCCGGCCCCCAGGACCCCCTGCCATGCCGGCAGGGGCCCAGGCCCCCAGAGTCCCGCGATTTCCATGTCCCAGCTGAACCCCAAAGTCGGCTTCGTCAGCCTTGGCTGCCCGAAGGCCCTTGTCGATTCCGAGCGCATCCTCACCCAGCTCCGCTCGGAAGGTTATGACATCGTCCCGTCCTACGATTCGGCCGACGTGGTGGTGGTCAACACCTGCGGCTTCATCGATTCGGCGGTGACCGAATCGCTGGACGCCATCGGCGAGGCGATGAACCAGAACGGCAAGGTCATCGTCACCGGCTGCCTGGGCAAGCGCCCGGAGCAGATCCGCGAGGCGTACCCGAACGTGCTGGCGGTGTCCGGCCCGCAGGATTACCAGAGCGTGATGGAAGCGGTGCACGAAGCGCTGCCGCCCAAGCACGACCCGTTCGTGGACCTGGTGCCGCGCCGAAGCCTTGGCTTCGGCGAATTTGAGGGGGATGTCGGCATCAAGCTGACCCCGCGCCACTACGCGTACCTGAAGATTTCCGAAGGCTGCAACCACAAGTGCAGCTTCTGCATCATCCCGTCGATGCGCGGCAAGCTGGTCTCGCGCCCGGTGGATGAGGTGCTGCGCGAAGCCGAGCGCCTGGTGCGCGGCGGCGTGCGCGAACTGCTGGTGGTTTCGCAGGACACCTCGGCCTACGGCGTGGACGTGAAGTACGCCGAGAAGATGTGGCGCGACAAGGCCTACCAGACCCGCTTGAAGGCACTGTGCGAAGGCCTGTCCGAGCTCGATGCCTGGGTGCGCATGCACTACGTCTACCCGTACCCGCACGTGGACGAGGTGGTGCCGCTGATGGCGGAAAACCGGATCCTGCCGTACCTGGACATTCCGTTCCAGCACGCCAGCCCGCGCATCCTGCGCCTCATGAAGCGCCCCGGCGCGGTCGAGAAGACCCTCGAGCGCGTGCAGAACTGGCGCCGCATCGCCCCGGACATCACCGTGCGCTCGACCTTCATCGTCGGCTTCCCGGGCGAGACCGAGGCCGAGTTCGAAGAACTGCTGTCGTTCCTGGACGAAGCGCAGCTGGACCGCGTGGGCGCGTTTGCCTATTCGCCGGTCGAGGGCGCCACCGCCAATGACCTGCCGGACGCCGTGCCGGAAGAAGTGAAGCAGGAGCGCCTGGCGCGCTTCATGGAAAAGCAGGCGCAGATTTCCGCTGCACGCCTGGAAGCCAAGATCGGCACCGTGCAGCAGTGCCTGGTCGATGCCATCGAAGGCGATATCGCCGTGGCCCGTTCCAAGGCCGATGCCCCGGAAATCGACGGCCTGGTGCACATCCAGAACGCCGACCAGGTGCCGCTGCGCGTGGGCGAGTTCGTCAATGTGGAGATCACCGAGAGCGACGAGCACGACCTGTACGGTGACGCGCTGCCCAGCGCTGCCCGCCCGGCGTTCGACCTCAAGGTGCTGTGACCGCAGCGACGGCCGCCCGCTGCGACGCAGGCGGCCCTCGTCGCTTCATCCCGCCGCTGCGTGCGGCGGTCGATGCGCGGGTGTTCGACCATCCGTTGTTTGCCGGCGTGCGCGGTTTCGCCGATCTGCTGGCCGGACCCAGGTGGCCGGCCGTCTCCGCGCTGGATGCCCGGCTGGTACTGCCGGGCGTGCAGCTGGTGGAGCAGGATGCGGCCCTGCTGGCCGACGGCCTGCACTACGAAACCCGCATTGCCCAGGGCCGCATCGCTACCCGCGCGGACAACTGGCACGACCTGTTCAACGCACTGGTCTGGGCCAGCCTGCCGTCGCTCAAGCGCGCGCTCAATGCCCAGCAGTGCCGGCACATCGCGGCGATGGCGCCCGGCCAGCGCAACCGCGCGCAGGCCGCGCTGACCCAGTTCGATGAAACCGGTGTGGTCGTGCAGGTGCGCGATCCCGCCGTGCTGGCCGCGTGGGATGCGCATGACTGGCGCGCGCTGTTTGAACCGTCGCACTGGCAGGGCGGCGGCATCGGCATCGTGGCGGTGTTCGGCCACGCGCTGATGGAACAGGCGCTGCTGCCGGGCCGGTTGCTGGTGGGCAAGTGCGTGCTGGTGCAGGCTGAAGAGGAGGCCGCGTGCATCGACACGGTGGCGCGCGCCATCGGGGAGGGCAGGGTGCTGGGCGATCCGCTGCAGCTGCGGCCGCTGCCGCTGGCGGGTATTCCCGGCTGGCATGAGCAGCAGGATGACGCCTTCTACGGCAACGCCGACTATTTCCGTCCGCTGCGCGCCGGCCGCCAGTACCCGCCGCCGCTGCCTCTGCTTCGGTAGAGTCGACTGTTGGTAGAGTCGACTGTTGGTAGAGTCGACTGTCGGTAGAGTCGACTGTTAGTCGACTGCTTTGCCCTTGGGTCCATGAAAACCCCCGCGCTGCGCGCGATAGTCGACTAACAGTCGACTCTACCAGCAGCGGCGCAGTCGACCGACCGTCGACGTTACGGCGCCGCGTACTCCACGCCGATCACCGCGAACGTGAACTGGCCACCGGGCAGCTCAACCGCGAACTCGTCATCGATGCGCTTCTTCAGCAGCGCCCGCGCCAGCGGCGAGTCGATGCTGATCCAGCCCAGCCCTGCATCGGTCTCGTCCGGGCCGACGATGCGATAGCGGCTGGTTTCGCCACTGTCCACGTTCTCCAGCTCCACCCACGCCCCGAAGAACACCGCCTGCGGGTCGGTCGGCGTGGTGTCGACCACGCGCAGCGATTCCAGGCGCTTGGTCAGGTAGCGCACGCGGCGGTCGATTTCGCCCAGCTGCTTCTTGCGGTAGGTGTACTCGGCATTCTCCGAGCGGTCGCCCTCGGCAGCGGCGGCGGCCAGCGCCTTCACCACCTCCGGGCGGCGCACGCGCCACAGGTCATCCAGTTCGGCTTTCAGCCGGGCGTGGCCGGTGGCAGTAATCAGGGCGGTGCTTTTTTCTGCGGGGGGACGCCAGCGGGTCATGCGGTACGACTTCTTTTCTGGATGACAAATGGGGAGCGGGGCAGCAGCAGATCAGCGCTTGCCGCCGAAGATGCCGCCGAGGATGCCACGCACGATCTGGTTGCCCAGCTTGGTGCCGACGGTGCGCGTGGTCTGCTTGGCCATGGTTTCGATCATGCCCTGGCGGCGCTTGGTGCCGAAGATCGCATCCTTGATCGACTGGCCGAAGCCGCCTTCCTGCGCGTCATCCTGTTCGCGGCTGCGGGCGGCCGGGGCTGCGGCCTTCTCGGTCGCCTTCTGCGCGCGCTGGGCCAGCAGCTCGGCTGCCGATTCGCGGTTCACCGCGGTGTCGTAACGGGTGCCGACCGGGCTGCCCGCACGCACCTGTGCGCGCTCGGCCTCGGTGATCGGCCCCATCCGGCAGCGCGGCGGGGCGATCATCGTCTGCTGCACCGGCATCGGCACGCCCTTGTCCTGCAGCGTGGATACCAGTGCTTCGCCGGTGCCGAGCTGGCTGAGCACCTTGGCCACGTCCAGCTTCGGGTTCGGCACGAAGGTCTCGGCGGCGGTCTTCACCGCCTTCTGGTCGCGCGGGGTGAAGGCGCGCAGCGCATGCTGCACGCGGTTGCCGAGCTGGCCCAGGATGTTGCCCGGCACGTCGCCGGGGAACTGCGAGCAGAAGTACACGCCCACGCCCTTGGAGCGGATCAGCCGCACCACCTGCTCGATGCGCTGCACCAGCGAGGCCGGCGCGTCGTCGAACAGCAGGTGCGCCTCGTCGAAGATGAAGACCAGCTTGGGCTTGTCCAGGTCGCCCACTTCGGGCAGCTGCTCGAACAGTTCCGACAGCAGCCACAGCAGGAACGTGGAATAGAGCTTGGGCTTAAGCACCAGCTGGTCGGCGGCGAGGATGCCGACCACGCCGCGGCCGTCGTGGTTGACCCGCATGAGGTCGGCCAGTTCCAGCGCCGGTTCGCCGAAGAACCCTTCGCCGCCGTCCTGGGCCAGGCGCAGCACCGAGCGCTGGATGGCGGCGATCGACTGCGCGCTGACCAGCCCGTACTCGGTGGAGATGTCCTTGCGCTCCTCGGCCACCAGGCCGAGCAGGGCGCGCAGGTCATCCATGTCCAGCAGCAGCAGGCCGCGGTCGTCGGCCAGCTTGAAGACGATGTCGAGCACGCCGGCCTGGGTGTCGTTCAACTCCAGGATGCGCGCCAGCAGGGTCGGGCCCATTTCGCTGATGGTGGTGCGCACCGGGTGGCCGAGCTTGCCGTAGAGATCCCAGAACACGGTGGGGCTGGCGGCCGGGGCATAGTCGGCCACCCCGATATCGGCGGCGCGCTGCAGCAGCGCATCGGCGCCGGTACCGGGCACGGCCAGGCCGGACACATCGCCCTTCACATCGGCCAGGAACACCGGCACGCCCAGCCGCGAGAAACCCTCGGCCAGGGTCATCAGGGTCACGGTCTTGCCGGTGCCGGTGGCACCGGCGACCAGGCCATGGCGGTTGCCGAGTTTCGGCAGCAGGGTGACGGCCACATCATCGGTGATGCCTTTGCCCAGCAGAATCGGATCCATGGTCCAGCCCTTGTGGTGAATGCGCCCAATGTTAACCGGCGACGGTGGCGGGCCGACGGCCGGGTTGCCCGGACCTTGGCGGCCCCGCTACTCTGCCTGCCTGTTTCGCACACAGTGCCACCAATGCCCGTTCCTGTCCTGATTTCCCGTGGTTGGCCGCTGCTGGCACTTGCCGGCCTGGTATCCCTGGCGCCCGACGCCCATGCGCAGCGTGTCTCGGCGCGGGACCAGGCGAAGGCCGAGGCGCTGCAGCAGCGCATGGCGACCGCCGAGAAACGCTACAGCGATGCCCTGCTGCTGGTCGCCAATTCCGACCCGAAGGGCAGCAACGAAGCCGACGCCGCGCTGGAGGACATGGAAGATGTCATCAGCGAATGCGTGAAGCAGAAGGGCTGCCAGATGAGCAACATGCTGGCCACCTACAAGCGCCTGCTCAAGCGTGATGCCGATGCGGCCGCCAGCGATGACGCCGCCGATGAAAGCGGCGACCGCCTGGAAGCCGACCCGGACCACGTCGGCCCGCTCACCGCCGATGTGCCCGAGGCGGCCCGCGCCGCGGCCCTCCTCAACGACAAGCGCCATGCCTTCGACAACATGGTCGATTACAACCCGGCCGTGCAGGCGGGCATCCGCCGCTGGCTGACCGACATGCGCCCGGCGCTGCTGACCAGCTATGAGAACTACCAGAACCTGCGCGCGGTGATGTGGCCCGAGTGGGAAAAGCGCGGCCTGCCCGAAGCGCTGCTGTTCGGCATCATGGCCAAGGAATCCAATGGCCGCGTGCATGCCTCCTCGCGCGCTGGCGCTGCCGGCCTGATGCAGTTCATGCCTGCCACCGGCCGCCGCTTCGGGCTGGGCCCGGACGGCACCGGCTTCGATACGCGCTTTGACGCGCGCAGTGCCGCCGAAGCCAGCGCCAGCTATCTCAACGAGCGCCTGCGCGAACTGAACAACAACGTGGAAATGTCGGTGGCCGCCTACAACGGCGGCGAAGGCCGCGCCGCGCGCGTGTTCAAGCAGAGCGGCGGGCAGAGCTTCTGGACCGACAGCGTCTACAACCAGTTCCCCGGCGAGACCAAGGACTACGTGCCGATGGTGATCGCTGCCGCCTGGATCTTCCTGCACCCGCAGCAGTACGGCGTGGAGTTCCCGAAGATCAGCGCGCAGCCGGCGACGCTGCGCCTGGCCAAGTCCACCACCATCTACGAGCTGACCATCTGCCTGGGCAGCCACGGCACCCGTGATGGCTACATGCGCGTGCTGCGCAACCTCAATCCGCGCTATGAAGCCGATGGCTGGATTCCGGCCGGCACGCTGATCAATGCCACCACCCGCATTGCCGGCCTGTACCAGCGCAACTGCGTCAGCGGCCCGCGCGCGGACCTCGCCCGCACCCTCATCACCGCCGACCTGAACGCGGCCATCGTGCGCCCGACCGCCGCCAGCTACACCGGCAGCGTGGCGGTGGGTGGCGTGGTGCCGCTGGCCGACCCGAATGCCAGTACCACGGTGCCGACCGCACCGAGCGCGCCGGTGGCTGCGCCGCGTCCGGCTGCGCCCAGGGCCAAGCCTGCCAAGACCTACAAGGTCGGCAAGGGCGACACCCTGGGCCGCATCGCGGCGAAGTTCCAGTGCGAACTGCCGACCCTGGCGCGCGCCAACGGCCTGAAGGCCCCCAGCTACAGCCTGCGCCCCGGCCAGGTGCTGAAACTGCAGGGCTGCGACAAGTAACCGAACCGGAAGAGAGCCATGGACCTGGAAGCAACCCGCGATCTGTTCGCCAACCTGCGCGAGAACACCGACTGGGATCTCGCCACGCCCCTGCTATGGGGCTATTACTTCGTGCACTCCACCCCGGACCGCCTGCAGGCGCTGGCGACCACCCTGGAAGCCCAGGGCTATGAGGTGGTGGAGCTGTTCGAACAGGAGCCGGAGGAGGGCGATGCGCCCTTCCACGTGCTGCACGTGGAGCGCGTGGAAATCCACGACGAGACCTCGCTGGACCTGCGCAACCAGGAACTGGCCGCCCTGGCCAGCCAGACCGGCGTGGAAGACTACGACGGCGTCGACGTCGGCCCGGCCCCGACCCTGCAATAACGCACCGCTTTCTGTAGAGCCGAGCCCATGCTCGGCTGCCGGCAGAAACAGCCGAGCATGGGCTCGGCTCTACAGACCCGGCGTTGCCGCTTCCTCAGCGCAGCTTCGCCAGCGCCTGGCCCAGCTGCACCGGGCTTTCGGCGCCCAGCTGCGGGGCGAACTCGGCCACGCCCGGCGGCAGCAGCACGATCACGGTGGAGCCGTAGTTGAAGCGCGCCATTTCGGCGAAGCGCTCCAGCTGGATGCCCTGGCCACGGTAATCCTTGCGGGTGATGCGGTCGCCGTAGGCCGGGATCTCTTCGCCGCTCCACACCGTTTCCACCCCGGACACCAGCAGCGCACCGACCATCACGCTGACCATGGGGCCGAAGCTGGTATCGAAGTGGCAGACCAAACGCTCGTTGCGGGCAAACAGGCGCGGCACGCCGTTCACCGCGGCCGGGCCGACGCTGAACAGGCGCCCGGGCACGTGCACGGTCTCGCGCAGGGTGCCGGTCCAGGGCATGTGCACGCGGTGGTAGTCACGCGGGGACAGGTACACCGTGGCGTACAGGCCGTCGTTGTACGGCTTGGCGTCCTCCTCGCTGCCCAGCAGCTCGGCGGCGGTGAAGGACTGGCCCTTGGCCTGGAAGATGCGGCCGGCCTCGATCTTCCCCAGCTGGCTGATGCGGCCGTCGGCCGGCATCACCAGGCTGCGCGGATCGGCATCGGCCACGCGTGCGCCCGGCTTCAGGGCGCGGGTGAAGAACTGGTTGAAGGTCGGGTAGCTGCGCGGATCGGGGTTGGCCGCTTCGTCCAGGTTGACGTTGAACTTGCGGGTGACCGTATCGATCAGCCAGCGCGACACGCGCGGGTCGTCCGAGTACGCCAGCGAGCGCGCCATCGAGGACAGCAGGCGGTGGGGCAGGGCGTACGTCAGGGCGGTGGTCAGGCTCATGGGGCGGATTTCTCGGTCAGCTTCTGCAGGTCGCGGGCGATGGCCGGCGCGTTGAACGGGGGCCGCACCAGGCCGGCAAGCCGGCCCTGCGGGTCGAGCACGGCCAGGCTGGCCGAGTGCTCGACGGTGTAATCCTCGGGATTCTCGTCGAAATGCTTGCCCGGCACCTTCTGGAACACGAAGCCCAGCGAGGTGGCGAAGCGCTCCAGCGAGGGAATGTCGGCAGTGGCGGCCAGGGTGTCCTTGTGGAAGCCGTGCACGTACTCGCCCAGGCGGGTGGCGTTGTCACGGTCCGGGTCCACCGAAACGAACAGCACGCGCGGGCGCAGGGTGTCGGGCAGGGCCTCCCACTGGTTCTGCGCACCGGCCAGCTCGGCCAGGGTGGTCGGGCACACGTCCGGGCAGAAGGTGAAGCCAAGGAACACCAGGGTCCAGTGGCCTTTCAGCTCGCCGGGGATGAGCCGGGTGCCATCGGACTGGGCCAGGTTGAAGTCGGGCAGCTCGCGGGTGTGCGGGTACAGGGTGATCGCTTCGGTGGCCGGCTGGTTGGCCGGCGGCTTCGGCGCGAACACCTGCTGCGCGGCCAGCAGGCCCAGGCCCGCCGCCAGGGCGATCAGCAGGATGATGCCGACGTTGCGATTGAACATGGGAGCCCCCGCAGGAAGTAATCCCCATCATACCGGCTGCAGCCTGATCGTTTCCGTCGCAACGGATGCCGCCGCGGGCGCCAGCCCCTATAATCGTGGGCCACTTTGCCCGCAGTACCGCCATGACCGCTGAAACGGCCGCCGAACTCCACACGATCATCGACCTGATCCGCTACGGCACCAGCCGTTTCAACGAAGCCGGGCTGACCTTCGGGCACAGCTACGACAACGCCCTGGACGAGGCCACCCAGCTGGTGCTGCACAGCCTGCACCTGCCGCACGACCTCGGCCCGGCCTACGGCCAGGCACGCCTGCTGCAGGCCGAAAAGCTGCGCGTGCTGGAGCTGTTCCAGCGCCGCATCGACGAGCGCGTCCCGGCCGCCTACCTGACCGGTGAAGCGTGGTTCGCCGGCCTCAGCTTCAAGAGTGATTCGCGCGCCCTGGTGCCGCGTTCGCCGATCGCCGAGCTGATCGAGTGCGGCTTCGAGCCGTGGCTGGCCGGCCGTGACGTCAGCCGCGCGCTGGACCTGTGCACCGGTTCGGGCTGCATCGCCATCGCCATGGGCCACTACTACCCGAACTGGGAAGTGGACGGCGTCGACCTGAGCGATGACGCGCTGTCGCTGGCCGAAGAGAACAAGGAACGCCTGCAGGCGCACAACGTCACCCTGCTGAAGTCGGACCTGTTCAACGGCCTGACCGGGCGCCACTACGACCTGATCGTCACCAACCCGCCGTACGTCACCAACGACGAGACCGATGCCCTGCCGCAGGAATACTCCTACGAGCCGGAAATGGGCCTGCGTGCCGGCGACGACGGCCTGGACCTGGTGCTGAAGATCCTGCGCGACGCCCCGCTGCACCTGAGCGAGGACGGCCTGCTGATCTGCGAAGTGGGTGAATCCGAGCAGCACCTGGTCAAGCTGCTGCCGGAAGTCGATTTCGCCTGGGTGGAATTCAAGGTCGGCCAGATGGGCATCTTCGCAGTCGAATGCCGCGAGCTGATCGCCCACAGCGCCCGCATCACCGAACTGGCGGCGCAGCGCCCGTGAGTTCCAATTCGTTCGGCAAGCTGTTCACCGTCACCACGTTCGGCGAGTCGCACGGGCCGGCCATCGGCTGCGTGCTCGACGGTTGCCCGCCGGGGCTGGCGCTGGATGCGGCCGAATTCGCCCACGACCTGCAGCGCCGCGCCACCGGCAAGAGCCGGCACACCTCGGCGCGCCGCGAGGCCGACGAGGTCGAGATCCTGTCCGGCGTGTACGAGGGCCTGACCACCGGCACCCCGATCGCGCTGCTGATCCGCAACACCGACCAGCGCAGCAAGGATTACGCCAACATCGGCCAGCAGTTCCGGCCGGGCCATGCCGACTACAGCTACTGGCACAAGTACGGCATCCGCGACCCGCGCGGTGGCGGCCGTTCTTCCGCGCGCGAGACCACCATGCGCGTGGCCGCCGGCGTGGTCGCCAAGAAGTGGCTGGCCGAGCGCTTCGGCGTGACCGTGCGTGGCTACCTGTCGCAGCTGGGCGAGATCCGTCCGGCCGGTTTCGACTGGTCGGCGGTGGAAGACAATCCGTTCTTCTGGCCGCATGCCGAGCAGGTGCCCGAGCTGGAGGCGTACATGGATGCGCTGCGCAAGTCCGGTGATTCGGTCGGTGCGCGCGTGGACGTGGTGGCCGACAACGTGCCGCCGGGCTGGGGCGAACCCATCTACGGCAAGCTCGACGGCGACCTCGCCGCCGCGCTGATGAGCATCAATGCAGTGAAGGGCGTGGAGATCGGCGACGGCTTCGCCAGCGCCGCGCAGAAGGGCACCGAACACCGTGACCTGCTGACCCCGCAGGGTTTTGCCAGCAACCATGCCGGCGGCATCCTCGGTGGCATTTCCACCGGCCAGCCAGTGGTCGCGTCCATCGTGCTCAAGCCGACCTCCAGCCTGCGCCTGCCCGGCCCGTCGCTGGATACCGAGGGCAACGTGGTCGAGGTGGTCACCACCGGCCGCCACGACCCCTGCGTCGGCATCCGTGCCACCCCCATCGCCGAGGCGATGATGGCCTTGGTGCTGATGGACCAGGCGCTGCGCCACCGCGCCCAGTGCGGCGATGTCGGCACCATCACCCCGCGCATTCCCGGGCAGATCGATGGCTGATACCCGGCCGACGGTGTGGGTGAGCCAGCCGCTGATCGACGCGGCCATCGCGCCGCTGCGCGATCGCGTGCAGCTGCTGGCCACCGATACCGTCACCGCCTGGTCGCCACAGCAGATCGCCGATCGCCTGGCCTCGGTCGACGGCGCGATCATCACCCTCAACGAGCGCATCGGCGCGGCCCAGGTGGCCGATGCCGCGCAGCTGCAGGTGATCGCCAACGTCGGCGTCGGCTACAACAACCTGGATGTCGACGCGCTGAGCGCGGCCGGCATCCTCGCCAGCAACACCCCGGACGTGCTCACCGAGACCACGGCCGACCTCGGTTTCGCCCTGCTGATGGCCACTGCGCGCCGCATCACCGAATCCGAGCGCTGGCTGCGTGACGGGCAGTGGGGCCAGTGGTCGTTCCAGACCATGCTCGGCGCCGACATCCATGGCAGCACGCTGGGCATCCTCGGCATGGGCCGCATCGGCCAGGGCATCGCCCGCCGGGGTGCGCACGGGTTCGGCATGAAGGTGCTGTACCACAACCGTTCGCGCCTGCCGGCCGAAACCGAAGCGGCACTGGGCGCGACCTACGTGGACCTGGACACGCTGCTGGCGCAGTCCGACCACCTGGTCACCGTGCTGCCGTACACCCCCGCCTCGCACCACATCATCGATGCGGCCGCGCTGGCGAAGATGAAGCCGTCGGCCACCCTGGTGAACATCGCCCGCGGCGGCATAGTCGACGAGCTGGCCCTGGCCGATGCGCTGGCCCATGGCCGCCTGGCCGCCGCCGGCCTGGATGTCTACGAAGGCGAACCGAAGGTACGCCCCGAACTGCTGGCGCTGCGCAACGTGGTGCTGACCCCGCATATCGGCAGCGCGTCGCTGGGCACCCGTACCGCCATGGTGCAGCTGGCCGTGGACAACCTGCTGGCCGGCCTCGGCCTGGCCGGCGAAGCAGCGCGCATGCCGAGCGCGATCAATGCCGACGCGGCCCTCGCCGCGCGTGCCGCGCTGGGCAAAAAAACCGGGAAACGATAGGGAACCTCTGCGCGCCCCGCCTGAGGAGGTTCCCCGAACCCAGCTGTCGTGCGTGAGTTTTTCCCCTTCCCGTTTTTCGTGAGAGTTCCCCCATGAGCAATGCACAACGCAGCTTCCACGTCGCCATCGTCGGTGCCACCGGTGCCGTCGGCGAGACCATGCTGGCCATCCTGGCCGAGCGCAACTTCCCGGTCGGTACCCTGAGCCTGCTCGCTTCCGAGCGCTCGGCTGGCGGCGAAGTCGAGTTCGAAGGCCAGAAGGTGAAGATCCAGGACCTGGCCACCTTCGACCCCAGCGGCGTGGAGATCGCCCTGTTCTCGGCCGGTGGCAGCGTGTCCAAGGAATACGCGCCGAAGTTCGCCGCCGCCGGTGCGGTGGTGATCGACAACTCCTCGGCCTTCCGTTACGACGATGACGTGCCGCTGGTGGTGTCCGAGGTCAACCCGGACCAGGTCGGCAACCGTCCGCGCGGCATCATCGCCAACCCGAACTGCTCGACCATGCAGATGCTGGTGGCGCTGGCGCCGCTGCACCGCAAGTACGGCATCGAGCGCATCAACGTGTCCACCTACCAGTCGGTGTCCGGCGGTGGCCGTTCGGCAATGGAAGAGCTGGGCAAGCAGACCGGCCAGCTGCTGAGCTTCCAGGACATCGATCCGCAGCGTTTCCCGGTGCAGATCGCCTTCAACCTGATCCCGCACATCGACGACTTCCAGGACAACGGCTTCACCAAGGAAGAGATGAAGCTGGTCTGGGAAACCCGCAAGATCCTCGGCGACGAGAGCATCCTGGTGAACCCGACCGCCGTGCGCGTGCCGGTGTTCTACGGCCACTCCGAATCGGTGGCGATCGAAACCCGCGACAAGGTGACCGTGGCCGAAGCGCGCGCGCTGCTGGAGCAGTCGCCGGGCGTGGAAGTGGTGGACCGCCATGAAGCCGGTGGCTACCCGACCCCGGTCACCCACGCCTCGGGCACCGATGCGGTGTACGTCGGCCGCATCCGTGAAGACCTGTCGCACCCGCGCGGCCTGAACCTGTGGATCGTCTCGGATAACGTGCGCAAGGGCGCGGCGCTGAACGCCGTGCAGCTGGCCGAGCTGGTCGCCGCCGAACAGCGCTGATCATCCGCTGTTGCCTCACCGGTAGTGCCGGCCGCTGGCCGGCATTGCCATGGTGGGCGGGTCTGCCTGTCTGCCGGCCAGCGGCCGGCACTACCGCAAGGGTGTTTCAGGTGGGTGCGGACCGCGGTCCGCACGCTTTATAGTGTCGCCCATGAATAAACGGGCCAGGGGCGCATCGCGCCCGCTCATCTATCTCTCCGCCGCGCTGCTGGCACTGGCCAGCAGTTCGGCCATGGCCCTGGGCCTGGGCGACATCCGCGTGCTGTCACGTCCCGGCCAGCCCCTGCTGGCCGAGATTCCGGTGGTGTCCGCCGATCCTTCCGAGCTCGAGAACCTGCGCGTGGCGCTGGCCTCGGCCGCCACCTTCGAGCGGGTCGGCCTGCAGCGGCCGACCGGCCTGGTCAGCGAACTCCAGTTCGAACTGACCACCAACAGCCAAGGCAGGGCGGTGGTGCGGGTGACCTCGCAGGCTCCGGTGGAAACCCCGTCGCTGAGCTTCCTGGTCGAAGCCGACTGGGGCCAGGGCCGCCTGGTCCGCGAATATTCCGCCCTGGTCGATGCACCGGCCAGCGCACTGGCCGTGGCCGAGCCGGAAATCGTCGCCCCGGCCGGGGTGCTGGGCAACACCATCACCCGCGATACGCCGCCGCCGCCGGCAGCGCAGGCGCCTGCCGCCGCGCCGGCCACCGCCGCGCGACCGGCCGAGCCGCGGCCGCGTGCCGCCGCACCCGCTGCCCGCGCCGCTGCCGACGGCAGCATCACCGTGCAGCGGGGCCAGACCCTTTCGCAGATTGCCGGTGCGCTGGCCCGGGGCAACCAGATCAGCCGGGAGCGGGCGATGATCGCCCTGCTGCGTGCCAATCCGGAGGCCTTCATCCGCGGCAACGTCAACCTGCTCAAGCAGGGCGCGGTACTGCGCGTGCCGGGCAGCGACGCCCTGGCCGCGATCGACGGCAACGAAGCCGCCGCGCTGGTCCGCGAACATGTCGCGCAGTGGCGCCAGGCGCGCACGGTGCCACAGCCTGCCGGTGCACCGGCGGCCGCGCCCGTGGCCGCCACCGCCACGCCCGCTGCTGCTGCTGCTGCCGCCAGCGCAGGGGCACGTCTTGAGATCGCTCCGGCGCTGGCGTCCGACGCCGCGCACGCGGGCACAACCACCGGCACCGGTGCCGGCAGCGAGGGTGACATGCTGGGCAATGAACAACTGCGGCAGGCCAGGGAAGACGTTGCCACCCGCGATGCCGAGATCGGTGAGCTGAAGCAGCGCGTGGCCGAGCTGGAGAAGCTGAAGGAACAGCAGCAGTCCTTGATTGCGATGAAGGACAACGACCTGGCCGCTGCCCAGCAGCGCCTGGCGCAACCGCCCGGCGCACCCGCCGGCGGCACGCCGTGGTACTGGCTGGGCCTGCCGCTGTTGCTGCTGGTGGCCGGTGCCGCCTGGCTGCTGCGCCGGCGCAAGCCCTCGCCGTTGCCGCCGCTGCGTGAGGAAGGCGACGCCGTGGCCCTGGCCGCAGCGGTGCCTGCCGGTGCGGCGCTGGATTCGCTGGCCGAGCAGTCGTCGTGGGCCGCGGGCCACGAAGAGGATGGACGCCAGGAACCGTCGATGCCGGCCTGGGCCCTCGAAGACGACCGTGCCGCCCAGGCGCATGCCGACCAGGATGCGCTGCCGCCCGAGCCGGTTGAAGAACCGATGGCACCGCCAGCTGCCGACGTCGAGACGTCCTGGCAGGTGGGGGCGCTGGTGACCGACGAGGGCGACGAACTGCCGCCGGCGGTGAGCGACGCCCCGCGCTGGGATGAACCCGCGCCCGGGTTCTCGCCCGCCGCGCCGGAACCGGCCGACGAGGTCGGCGTGCCCGATTACGCGCTGCAGGCCGAGCAGCAGCCAGAGTTCCGCGGCGTGTTCGATCTGCCGGCCGAACCGGCGGAGGCTGCGCCGCCCGCGGCCGCGCCCTTCGACGAGGCAGTGCCGGCCGATGGATCCACCGACCCCGACTGGGCCCCGCGCGCGGGCCAGGAGCGGCTGGAACTGGCCATCGCCTACCTCGACCTGGGCGACGCGCAGACCGCGCGGACGCTGCTGGAAGAAGTCGCCACCGACGGCGACGTGCACTGCCAGGCGCAGGCGCGCGAACTGCTCGCCCGGCTGGACTGACCACAGGACCACAGGCGCCGCCCATGACCCGCGAAAACCGCATCGACTACGTTGAGTTCGCCTCGGCCGACCCGGCCGCCAGCCGTGCCTTTTTCGAGGCCGTGTTCGGCTGGTCGTTCGTCGACTACGGCGAGGACTACACCGCCTTCGACGATGGCCGCCTGCAGGGCGGCTTCTTCCGTGGACAGCCGCAGCGGGCCGAAGCCGGCGCACCGCTGCTGGTGCTGTATGCCGATCTGCTGGCACCGGTCGAAGCGGCCGTGCGCGCGGCCGACGGCCAGATCGTCCGGCCCGTTTTCTCTTTCCCCGGTGGCAGCCGCTTCCAGTTCGTCGAGCCCGGTGGCAACGAGCTGGCGGTCTGGTCCGAACGCGACCCGGGCTGAGCGCCGTCCCACCCGCAACATCGAGGTAGCAGCACATGCGTTACGCGCTCGGCGTCGAATACGACGGCAGCGATTTCAGGGGCTGGCAGAACCTGGGCGAGGGTGGACCCAGCGTCCAGGCCAGCCTGGAGAAGGCCCTGTCCTCGGTTGCCGATGCGCCGCTGCAGGTGGTCTGCGCCGGCCGCACCGATGCCGGCGTGCACGGCCAGTGCCAGGTCGTGCATTTCGATACCGACGTGGTGCGCGATCCACGTGCCTGGATGCTGGGCACCACCACCCGCCTGCCGCGTTCCATCGCGGTGCGCTGGTGCGTGCCGGTGGCCGACGATTTCCACGCCCGCTTCTCGGCGCGCGCCCGCCGCTACCGCTACCGCCTGCTCAACCGCGAGGTGCGCCCGGCACTGGACCGGCAGACCCTCAGCTGGGAACGACGGGCGCTGGACGAGACCCTCATGCATGCCGCTGGACAGGCCCTGCTCGGCGAGAACGACTTCAGCGCGTTCCGCTCGGTGCAGTGCCAGGCCCTGCATGCGCGGCGCGAGCTGCAGTCGCTGCAGGTCAGCCGCCAGGGCGAGGTGATCGAGGTGGCGGTGCGCGGTAATGCATTCCTTCATCACATGGTCCGCAATATCGTCGGTTCGCTGATCCTGGTCGGCAGCGGCGAGAAACCGGTGGAGTGGATCGCCGAGCTGCTGGCCGGACGCGACCGAACCGTTGCCGGCCCTACCGCACCTCCGCAGGGGCTGGTGTTCCTGGGGCCGCTGTACCCCGACAACTGGCATCTGCCTGCCGAGGTCACCTTATGAGCCGCTCCTACTACCGTACCCGCATCAAGTTCTGTGGCATGACCCGCGCCGGCGATGTGCGCCTGGCCGGCGAACTGGGCGTGGACGCGGTGGGTTTCATCTTCGCCCGTGAAAGCAGCCGCCGGGTGGCCCCGGCCGAAGCCCGCGCGATGCGCCAGGCGATCGCCCCGATGGTCGACGTGGTGGCGCTGTTCCGCAACAACAGCAAGGAAGAAGTGCGTGAAGTGCTGCGCACCGTGCGTCCGACCCTGCTGCAGTTCCATGGCGAGGAAGACGAAAGCTTCTGCCGCAGCTTCAACATGCCGTACCTGAAGGCGATCGCCATGGGCGGTCGCGAGGACGTCAATGCGCGCACCCTGCAGCTGCGCTACCCCAGTGCTGCCGGTTTCCTGTTCGACAGCCACGCCCCGGGTGGCGGTGGCGGCACCGGCGTGGCCTTCGACTGGGCGCGCATTCCGACCGGCCTGCACCGTCCCTTCCTGCTGGCCGGCGGGCTGAACCCGGAGAACGTGAAGGACGCCATCCTCGCTACCCTGCCGTGGGGCGTTGACGTGTCCAGCGGCATCGAGGTCGAGCCGGGCATCAAGGACGGCTACAAGATGCGCACGTTCGTCGAAGAGGTGCGCAGCGCCGACTGCACCGTGCTGGAGTGACCCGGCACGACCCCGCGCGCGTCGCCGCCTGCGGTCGGCGCGCGTCTTCACATTTGTCCCTGTACACCCTCTTCACATAGGATGAAGGGGAAGCCATGGCCATGAGGGCCGTGGCGGGATCGACGGAACCGCTCCCGGCGGATTCCGAACGGGGCGTCACGCGCCCATAGCCCAGGAAGGCAAAGCGATGCAGGAATTCCTCACCGTCGTGTTCGGCTACCCGACCCTGCCGTACAGCGTCCTGCTGGCGGTGTCGCTGGTCTATTGGGGGCTTGCCGCTTTTGGCCTGGTCGATGACGGGTTCGGCGATCTCGGCGCCGATGGTGCGCTGGACAGCGACACCGATCTCAGCGGCCTCTCGGCCCTGCTGCAGCGCTTCGGCCTCGGTGGCGTGCCGGTCATGGTCGTGGTCACCCTGCTGGGCTTCTTCGGCTGGGCCTTGACCTATTTCATCCATCTGTTCGTACTGTTGCCGCTGCCGGACCTGCTGCGCTGGGGTTTCGGCACGCTCGTGGCCGTGCTCGCGCCGCTGCCGGCGGTGCCGATCACCGCGCTGCTGCTGCGGCCCATCCGCACCTTCCTGCAGCGCCTGCAGCCGGTCGCACAGGCTTCCCTGCTGGGGCGCGTGGGCGTGGTCGCCTCGCCCCGGGTGGATGCGCGCAGCGGCCACGCCACGGTCGATGACGGCGGTGCCGGGCTGGTGCTGCAGGTGCGCAGCGACATCGAACTGCAGCGTGGCGAGCGCATCGTGCTGGTCGAGCACGTGGCCGAACACCATTACTACCGGGTGGTCCGCGCTGATGCGGTCGCCCTCGATTTCCAGGACAACCTGCTTCCGGGCAACAAGGAGAATCACTGATGAGTTTTGCTGGCGCGGCCCCCTTCCTGATCGGGATCATCGTCCTCGTAGGCCTGCTGCTCGGCCTGGCGGGACTGTTCAAGGCGTTCTACCGCAAGGTCGACCAGGGCGTGGCCCTGATCGTCAACGACATGAGCGCCACGCCCAAGGTGCACTTCACCGGTGCGCTGATCATCCCGGTGCTGTACCGCGCCGAGCTGATGCGGATCAGCCTGATCACCCTGCAGATCGACCGCCGTGGCAAGGAAGGCCTGATCTGCCGCGACAACATGCGCGCCGACATCGCCGTGGCCTTCTACCTGCGGGTCAACGAGACCCAGGCCGACGTGCTGCGCGTGGCCAAGGCCATCGGTGCCGACCGTGCCTCGGACAAGCACGCCGTCGATGAGCTGTTCAACGCCAAGTTCTCCGAAGCGCTGAAGACGGTCGGCAAGAAGTTCGACTTCACCGAGCTGTTCGAGAAGCGCCAGGAATTCCGCGACGAGATCATCGCGGTCATCGGCAACGACCTGAACGGCTATGTGCTGGAAGACGTGGCCATCGACTACCTGGAGCAGACCCCGAAATCGCTGCTGGACCAGTTCAACATCCTCGACGCGCAGGGTATCCGCAAGATCACCGAGCTGACCGCCGCGCAGAACGTGGTGACCAACGAGCTGGAGCAGAACGAGAAGCTCGCCATCACCAAGAAGAACGTGGAAGCGCGCGAAGCGCTGCTGGCCCTGGAACGCCAGCAGGCCGAGGCCGAGGCGCGGCAGAAGCGCGAGATCGAGACCATCCGCGCCCGCGAGGAAGCCGAGACCGCCAAGGTGCAGGAAGAACAGCGCCAGCTGTCCGAGAACGCACGCATCGAAGCGCAGCAGCTGATCGACATCCGTGACCAGAACCGCCTGCGCGAAGTGGAAGTGGCCGAACAGAACCGCCAGCGTGCGGTGGCCATCGAAGCCGAGCGCGTGGAGCGCGCGCGCCAGCTGGAACAGGTCACCACCGACCGCGAAGTGCAGCTGCAGGGCGTGGAGCGTGACAAGGTGGTCGAGCAGGGCAAGATGGACGTGGCCAACATCACCCGCGAACGCATCTCCATCGACAAGACCGTGGCCCAGGAAGAAGAGCGCATCAAGGAAGTGCGCGAGGTCTCCGAGGCCGACCGCCAGAAGCAGGTGCTGATCCTGGAAGCCGAAGCCAAGGCGCAGGAATCGCTGGTGCGCGAAGTGAAGGAAGCGCAGGCCCGCGAAACCGCCTCCAAGCACCGCGCGGTGGAACTGACCACCCTGGCCCAGGCCGAACACGAAGCGGCCGGCAAGCAGGCCGAAGCCAAGCGCCTGCTGGCCGACGCCTTCCGTGCCGAACAGGCGGCGCCGGGCCTGGCCGAAGCGCAGGTGCGTGAAGCCTCCGCACTGGCCATCGAGAAGGTCGGTATCGCCGAAGCCCGCGTGATTGAAGCCAAGGCCGAAGCCAACCTGAAGCAGGGCAGCAACGAGGCCCGCGTGCTGGCCGAAACCCTGCAGGCGCAGGCCCAGGGCGAAGAGAAGATGGGCCTGGCCCGTGCCACCGCCACCGAATCGCTGGGCAACGCCGAAGCCGGCGTGGTGCAGAAGAAGCTGCTGGCCGAGGCCGAAGGCCTGGTGCGCAAGTTCGAAGCCATCGCCTCGCTGAGCGACCAGGCACGTGGCCACGAAGAGTTCCGCATGATGCTGGACAACAGCCTGAAGCAGGCACTGGCCTCCATCGAAGCGGGCAAGGAAGTCTCGCGCGAGAACGCCAACGTCATCGCCAGCGCGCTGCGCAATGCCGACATCGACCTGGTCGGTGGCGACGGCGGCATGTTCGAGAACCTGGTCAAGGCCGTGTCGCTGGGCAAGTCGATCGAAGGCTTCGCCGGCAAGAGCCCGATCGTGCAGGAGCTGATGCAGCGCTACCTGGGCGTGGCCGTGGCCGAACCGGCACCGCGGCAGATCGCCGAGGACGCCGACGCGGCCCCGGCCGTGTCGGCCGCCGTGGTCGACAGCGCCCGTTGATGCACCGGGCGGTGGCCGCTGCGGCCACCGCCCGCCCGCGCCGGCCGCAACCACGGCCGGCCGTCCGTAAGCCGGAAGCCTGCTGATGTCTGAAACCCATCCGTCCGCCGAAACCACCGCGCCGGAGGCCGGCGGCAACACCGTCGACCAGGCCGTTGCCCAGGGCGGCGCCTACGAAGTCCTGCGCCGCCGCCTTGGCGAACAGGGCCAGCGCCTGCAGGCGTTGGCCGAAGCCCTCAACCGCCAGCGACTGGCCGAGTTCGGCGACAGCCGGCTGGAGGTGGTCGGTCGCTTCCGCATCCGCAGCGAGAACAACTGCGTCGGCCGTGACATCGTCCAGGTCGGGCCTGACCGCCTGCTGTTCGGCTACAACGTCTACATCGGGCTCAAGACCCATACCCGCATCGAGGATGTGTTCGGCCTGTACCGGCTGGTGCAGGGCAAGGACGGCTACGATGTGGCTGCGCTGGAGCTGAAGGGCAGCTTCCTCGACCAGCCTGGCTTCGTGCACGACTTCAACGAGCTGTACGCCTACTACAAGCATGCGCGCCTGCTGCAGCTGATCGTGGTCGGCGACAAGCTGCTGGCCTCGTTCCAGATCGGCGAGCGCAGCAGCGACGTGCGCGTGTTCCGCTGGGCGCTGTCGCGCGAAGGCGAGCTGACCTACCTCGATGCGCGCGGCGAACGCGATATCGCCCTGCCGCCGCCGTTCGACTTCGAATGGACCAAGGCCACCCGCGACCTCGCGGTCAACGGCCGCCACTCGCACCTGAACATCCTCGACACCCTGTTCGTGGAAACCACCGGTGGCGACCTGACCATCAAGGTCGAGAACAACACCGAAACCGGGCAGGGCATCTACAGCGAACCGGTGGAGGACAGCACGCAGTCGCTGGACGACGCCCAGTTCGAATTCGCGCGCGTCGGTTCGCTGCTGCTGCTGAAGGTGCTGCCGTACCGCGAGACCGTCTGGCGCGGGCTGATCTACAACACGCTCACCGGCGATATCGTGCGCAACGACGCCATCGTCCAGGCCTGCGTGCAGCTGCCCGAAGACCACGGCGTGATCTTCCCCGGCGGCTATTACCTGCAGGGCGGCGAGCACAAGGCCTTCGATGCCTCGATGGCCGGCATGCAGTTCAAGCGCAGCATCCGCTCGCCCAACGGCGAGGACGTGCTCTACATCTTCTACGAGCGCGAAGGCGGGCGCTCGGCGCTGTTCGTCTACAACACCATCCAGCGCATGCTGCAGAACCCGGTGTTCGGCCACGGCTATGCCTTCATGCAGGATGGGCGCATGGTGCTGTTCCATGCCGAAGGCGCTGAACCCACCCGCATCCATCCGATGCAGGTCTGGCAGACGCCGTTCAGCAGCGACGAGTTCGCCGCCAGCCGGCCGCCCGGCAACACCTTCATGGGCCGCATCGGCAATGCCGAGCTGGTGCGCGGCATCTCCAACCTGTTCAACCTGTCCCGCGAGATCGACGGCCAGGATGTCTCGGTGCAGCGCTACCAGCGCCTGGTGGCCGACACCCGCCGCCTGTTCGATACCCACCACTGGCTGGGGGACGAGGCCTGCGACGGCGCCGAAGCGCTGCTGCGGCAGATCAGCGCCACCGGCGAGTCGGTGCTGGACGAGTACGAGAAGGTCCAGTCCATCCGCGAGCAGTCGGCGCAGGCGATGGTCGAGGCGGAAGCGAACTACAAGGCGCTGCTGGGCCGCCTGCAGCCGCAGAACTGGAACGAGGTGCAGGCCTTCGTCGAGGCCCTGAACGAGATCACCGCGCTGCGCGGGCGGCTGCTGACCATCCGTGAGCTGCGCTACATCGACACCGCGCGCATCGAGGCGATGGCCGCCGAACTGGTGCAGGCGCAGGATCGCGTGGGCGCCGCCACCGGCGAATTCCTGGCCGGCGATGCCGCACTGGCACCGCTGGGCAGCCGCCTGCAGGCACTGGATGAAGCCGCCCAGCAGGCCAGCAGTGCGCGCCAGCTGGACGAGCAGCTGGACGGCATGCGTGGCATGGCTGCCGACCTGGACATGCTGTCCGAACTGATGGCCGGCCTGAAGGTGGACGATGCCACCGCGCGTACCCGCGTGGTCGAGTCGATTTCCGCGCTGTACGGGCGGCTGAACCAGGCGCGCACGCGTGCCGAACAGCGCCGCCGCACGCTCGGTTCGGCCGAGGCCGTGGCCCAGTTCGCCGCGCAGTTCGCGTTGTTCTCGCAGTCCATCACCAGTGCGCTGGCGATGGCCAACGATCCGGAAAAGGCCGACGAACAGCTGTCGCGCCTGCTGGTGCAGCTGGAGGAACTGGAAAGCCAGTTCGGCGAGCACGAGCAGTTCCTCGGCGACATCCTCAGCAAGCGCGAGGAACTGGTCGAAGCCTTCGAGACGCACAAACAGGCATTGCTGGACGACCGCCAGCGCAAGGCGCGCTCGGTGCTCGACGCGGCCAACCGCATCCTCGATGGCCTGGCCAAGCGCACCGAGCGCTTCGCCACCGCCGACGAGCTCAACGCGTTCTTCGCCGGCGATCCGCTGATCCTCAAGCTGCGTGAACTGGCCGAGCGGCTGCGTGCGCTGCGCGACAACGTCAAGGCCGATGACATCGAGGCGCGCCTGAAGGGCGTGCGCGACCAGGCCGTGCGCCAGCTGCGTGACCGCAGCGACCTGTACGAAGCCGGCGGCAACGTCGTCCGGCTCGGCCCGCGCCACCGTTTCAGCGTGAACACCCAGGCGCTGGACCTGACCCTGCTGCCGCGCGGCGACACGCTGGCCATCCACCTCACCGGTACCGATTTCCTGGAAACCCTGCACGACCCCGAACTGGAGGCGCTCAAGCCGTTCTGGCCGGTGACCCTGGATTCGGAATCCGATGCGATCTACCGCGGCGAGTACCTGGCTGGCAGCCTGCTGCTGGCCGCGCAGGACGGCCGCGATGGCCTGGACATGGCCCAGCTGCAGCACGATCTCGCCAGCCCCGAGGCGCTGGACCAGCGCGTGCGTGCGTTCGCCGCGCCGCGCTACCGCGAGGGGTATGAGCGCGGCATCCACGACCACGATGCGGCGCTGATCCTGCACGCCCTGCTGCCGCTGCAGCAGGCCGCCGGCAGCCTGCGCCATGCACCGCGCGTCCGCGCACTGGCCATGCTGTTCTGGGCCGCCGAGCAGCGCAACGAGGCCGTGGCGCAGTGGCCGGCGCGCCAGGCCGGTGCCGATGCCATCGCCCGCCTGTTTGGTTCCGACGAAGGACGCCAGGCGCTGCGCGCGGAGATGGCCGCTGCGCTGGATGCGTTCGTGCAGGCGCAGGCCCTGCCGTTCGACGCCGCCGCGATCGAAGGTGCCGCTGCCTACCTCGGTGACGAACTGAGCGCGGGCGATCCGGTATTCGCCAGCAGCCGCCATGCGCTGGCGCTGCTGGAGGCATTGCAGCAGCAGCTCGAGCAGGCGGGACAGCGCGAAGCACTGGAACGCGCGCTGCAGCGTGGACAGGATCCGCTGCCGCTGCGCTGGGCGTTGGCCGGGCAGTGGCTGCGCGCGCTGGGCCGGCTGCCGGCGCAGGCCGCCCATGCCGGTTACACCGATGAGGCCGCCGCACTGTTGCTGGTGCAGCGGCAGCTGCGCACGCGCGCCAGCGACGCCACGCTGCGGGTGGAAGTGAACGGCCTGCTCGGCGAGCATCCGCGCATCGTGCAGGGCACCCTGGCGCTGTCGCTGGATGATTTCCTGGCCCGCCTGCACGCCCACCTGCAGCAGTTCGTGCCGGCATTCCACGCCTACCAGGCGGTGCGCCAGGGCATCATCGGCCGTGAGCGGCAGGCCCTGCGCCTGTCCGAGTTCAAGGCGCGGCCGCTGTCGTCGTTCGTGCGCAACAAGCTCATCAACGACGTCTACCTCGGCGTGATCGGCGACAACCTGGCCAAGCAGATGGGCACGGTGGGCGAGAACAAGCGCAGCGACCTGATGGGCCTGCTGATGATGATCTCGCCGCCGGGCTACGGTAAGACCACGCTGATGGAATACGTGGCGCACCGGCTGGGCCTGGTCTTCATGAAGATCAACGGCCCGGCACTGGGCCACGACGTGCGTTCGCTGGATCCGGAGCAGGCGCCCGACGCCACCTCGCGGCAGGAGCTGGAAAAGCTCAACCTGGCCCTGGAGATGGGCAACAACACCATGCTGTATGTGGATGACATCCAGCACACCCATCCCGAGTTCCTGCAGAAGTTCATTTCGCTGTGCGATGGCACCCGCCGCATCGAAGGCGTGTGGCGCGGCCGCACGCGCACCTACGACATGCGCGGCAAGAAGTTCTGCGTGGTGATGGCCGGCAACCCGTATACCGAGTCGGGCGAGGTGTTCAAGATTCCGGACATGCTGGCCAACCGCGCCGACATCTACAACCTCGGCGACGTGCTGGGCGGCATGGAAGCGGCGTTCACCCTCAGCTACATCGAGAACAGCCTGACCTCCAACCCGGTGCTGGCACCGCTGGCGACCCGTGACATGGCCGACCTGTACCTGCTGGTCGATCGTGCGATGGGCAAGGACGTGTCGACCAACGGGCTCAGCCACGCCTACAGCGGTGCCGAGATCAACGAGATCACCGCCACCCTGCAGCGCATGCTGCGCGTGCGCGACGTGGTCTACCGGGTCAACCAGCAGTACATCGCCAGCGCCGCGCAGGATGACCGCTACCGCACCGAGCCGCCGTTCCGCCTGCAGGGCAGCTACCGCAACATGAACAAGCTGGCCGAGAAGATCTCGCCGGTGATGAACGAGGACGAGCTGCAGCAGCTGATCTCCGACCATTACCTGGGCGAGGCGCAGCTGCTGACCACCGGCGCCGAGGAAAACCTGCTGAAGCTGGGCGAACTGCGCGGCGTGCTGGACGAGGCGCAGGCGCAGCGCTGGGCGCAGATCAAGCGTGATTTCCTGCGCAACAAGGCCATGGGTGCCGACGACAGCGATGTCGGTGGTCGCGTGGTCGCGCAGCTGGCCGACATCGCCAGCGCACTGCAGCTGCCGCCACCGGCTGCGCCGCTGGTGGAGGCTGATCCGGCACCGTGGCCGGCCTTGCTGGAAGCGCTGCAGCGCCTGGCCGAAGCACGCCCGGACGCACCGGCCGCCGTGCAGCCCGCCGAGCCGGTGGTGATTGCCGCGCCCAGCCCCCCGGCCACGCCGCTGGCCGAGGACCTGCAGGCGGGGCTGGCTCCGCTGGTACAACTGCTGGTGGCCTCGCAGGCACAGCAGGAACAGGTATCGCAGACCCTGGCGGCCTTCGCCGGGTGGGCGCGGCAGCAGGTCGAAGGCGCGGCCGGCGGCAGCACCACCACCGCGCGTCGTCCGCGCGTGCGGCGGGCCAGCACGCCGGAGGAGCGCGCACTGGATGAGGCGTTGATGCGCCACTTCTACGGCGAGTCGCTGCCACCGGAAGCCACTGGCGACGCCCCGGCGGGAAGCGCGCCGATGCCGCCGCCGTTGCCATGACCGATACGGCGCCCCTGCCGACGCCGCAGCGGCCGGACACGGCGGATGTCGCACGCCTGGCCGACTACGGCGCACCGCTGCTGCAGGCGTTGGCCGTGCGCGACGTCGCGTTGCCGGCGACCGCCGGCGATGGGCTGGTCGAGGCGCTGGCACGCATCGCGCTGGCGCTGCAGGCTGCCGACCCGGCACGCCTGCGCCGGCAGGAAAGCTGGTGGGGCCGCCTGCTTGGCCGCGATGTCGAGCGTGAGGCCGCGGGCCGCGGCCTGCAGTCGCAGCTGGGGGTTCTCGCCCTGCAGGCACGCGAGCAGGCCCAGCAGCTGCAGCAGCACATGGCCATGCGTGCCACCGCGATCAGCGCGACCGGCCAGGCCGCCGAAGCACTGCAGGCCTGGGCGGACGCGGCCGCTGCGGACGTGCCAGCGCTGCAGGGCGCCGGCCAGGAAGCACTGGCGGCGCGCATCGACCACCTGCAGCGGCTGGCGGCACTGCGCCGCATCGAAGCCGGGCAGTGGCAGCTGCTGCAGCAACAGGACGAGGTGCTGCTGCAGCGCTTCGCCCGCATCCACGATGTCCTGCTGCCAGCGTGGCGGCAGGCCGCACTGGCCGCGCAGGCCGCCACCGGCGCGGCCCGTGCCGGCCAGGCGGCCACGCTGCATGCACAGATCGACGACGAGGTCGCGGCGGCTCAGGCTAGACTGCGCTGAGCCGGCCGCCGCTGCCGCCAACCCACCTGCAAGGAGACTGCCCGATGACCCAGGACAGCCAGCACCCCGGCACCCTCGTGCCGACCCCGGCCACCCCTTCCGCACTCGACGAAGGCGCGCTGCAGGCGTTGGGCCTGGTCCGCGAGGACCTGCCGCGCATCGCCGAGATCCGCATGGAACTGGACGACCTGCGCCCGGGCAACCTGCAGGTGTTCGGCCGCGAGGCAGCGACGCGCACGGCAGCGTTTTCCAGCCAGCTGCTGGACCAGGTGCGCAACCGCGACCTCGATGCCAGCGGCGACAAGCTGGGCGAAGTGGTGCGCATCGCGCGCAGCCTGAAACTGGACGGTTTCGCCCAGCGTTCGAAGGTGCCGGTGATCGGCGGCCTGATCGATCGCCTGCGCGTGTCCAAGGGCGAACTGGTGCAGAAGTTCAGCGATACCAACGCGCAGATCGAGCAGCTGCTGGGCGACGTGGGCGTGCAGCAGGCGCTGATGGGCAAGCGCGTGGGCGAGTTCGACCGCATGCACGAGATCGTGCGCGAGGAGCGCCACGCGCTGGGCCTGTACGCAGCCGCCGGCAAGCAGCGCCTGGCCGAACTGCAGGCCGAGCAGCTGGCAGGGCAGGGCAGCGACGACCCGCAGCAGCGCATCCGCCAGAGCGAAGTCGACAACGCGATCCGCCTGATCGAAAAGCGCGTGTCCGACCTGCAGCTGATGCAGCACGCGGCCGACCAGTCGCTGCCGATGATCCGCCTGATCCAGGCCAACGCGCTGCAGCTGATCGAGAAATTCAATACGGTGCGCGAGATCACCATCCCGTCGTGGAAGCGCCAGTTCGCCATCCAGCTTTCGCTGGGCGAGCAGAAGGCCGCGGTCGAGCTGTCCACCGCCATCGACGATGCCACCAACGAGCTGATGCGCCGTAATGCCGATCTGCTGCGCCAGGCATCGGTGGATACCGCACGCAGCAACCAGCGCGGCGTGATCGACGTGGCCACGCTGCGCCACGTGCACGACCAGCTGATCGCCACGGTGGAGGAAGTACGCAGCATCCATCGCGAAGGCATGCAGCAGCGGCAGCAGGCCGAAGTCGAACTGTCGCGCCTGCGCGAAGACCTGCAGCAGCGGCTGGCCGCACCCACGGCACTGAGGGAGTCGTAGCGTCGAGCTTGCTCGACTGAGGTAGTCGTAGCGTCGAGCTTGCTCGACTGAGGTAGTGGAGCAGGCTCGACGCTACAGTTGCGCCATCGCCCACTCGGCCAGCGCATCCACGCGCGGGTCGGCCGGGCCGTCCGGCCGCGCCAGCACCCAGAACCCGCCTGTCGCCGAGAATCCCCAGGGCGCGATCAGCCGCCCGGCGGCCAGGTCCTCGGCCACCAGCGGCTCCGGCGCGATCGCTGGCCCGAGGCCTGCCACGGCCGCTTCCAGCAGGTAGTACAGATGCTCGAAGCCGGTGCCCATCTGCAACTGCGCCGGGTCCAGCCCATGCGCCTGCGCCCAGGCCGGCCATGCCTGCGGGCGCGAGCTGGTGTGCAGCAGCGTCTCCTTCAGCAGTGCCGGGGGCGGCACATGGCGCAACCGCTGCGCGGCGGGATGCGAGGGCGCCACCACCACGCCCACCCGTTCCGGCGCCAGTTCGCGCACCTGCCAGCCGCGCGGCCACGGCGCCTGCGCCAGCAGCAGGACCGCGTCCAGCGCCGCCTGCGCCTCGGTGAAGGCGCCATCCAGGGCCGACCACTGCAGGTTCACCCCGGGCAGGGCCGCCTGCAGCGCGGGCAGCCGTGGAATCATCCAGCGCGCCAGCACGCTGCCGCTGCAGCCCAGCACCAGCGCCGGGGAGCGCGCCGGTTGGCGCAGTTCGCGCACACAGGCCTCGATGCCGGCGAAGGCCTCACCGCAGGCCGCATGCAGGCGCTGCCCGGCGTCGGTCAGGCGCAGCCCGCGCCCGGCACGCTGGAACAACGGCAGCCCCAGGTGATCTTCCAGCAGTTTCAGCTGCCGGCTCACCGCACCGTGGGTGACATGCAGGGCCTGCGCGGCGCGGCCCACGCCGCCCAGGCGGGCGGTGGCCTCGAAGGCACGCAGGGCATTGAGCGGTGGCAGCAGCGAGGTGCTCATGTGAAATTTCCTGACGATATGCGCCAGATAATATCGATATTCCGGTCAGGATCCGTGCGCTAGAGTATCCACCTGTCTCGAACCAGCGGTCGCTTCCATGTCTGCCTCCCCCATTGCCGACTTTCACGCCTTCCCGGATACCCAGGGCCACTTCGGCCGCTATGGCGGCAGCTTCGTCGCCGAAACCCTGGTCGGCCCGCTGCAGGAACTGGCCCAGGCCTATGACGAGGCCCGCCAGGACCCCGCATTCCAGCAGGCCTACGACCGCGACCTGGCCCATTACGTGGGCCGGCCGAGCCCGATCTACCACGCAAAGCGCCTGAGCGACCATGTCGGTGGCGCGCAGATCCTGCTCAAGCGCGAAGACCTGAACCACACCGGCGCGCACAAGATCAACAACACCATCGGCCAGGCCCTGCTGGCGGCGCGCATGGGCAAGAAGCGCATCATCGCCGAGACCGGCGCCGGCCAGCACGGCGTGGCCAGTGCCACGGTCGCCGCGCGCCTGGGCCTGGAGTGCGTGGTCTACATGGGCGCCACCGACATCGAGCGGCAGAAGATCAACGTCTACCGCATGAAGCTGCTGGGCGCGACGGTGGTGCCGGTCACCTCCGGCTCGGCCACCCTGAAGGACGCGCTCAACGAAGCGATGCGCGACTGGGTGACCAACGTGCAGGACACCTTCTACATCATCGGCACCGTGGCCGGCCCGGACCCGTACCCGCGCATGGTGCGTGATTTCAACGCCATCGTCGGCCGCGAAGCGCGCGAACAGATGCTGGCCGAGTATGGCCGCCTGCCCGATGCGATCACCGCCTGCGTCGGCGGCGGCAGCAATGCCATCGGCCTGTTCCATGCCTTCCTCAACGACCGCCAGGTCGAGATCTTCGGCGCAGAAGCGGCCGGTGACGGCATCCATACCGGCCGCCATGCCGCATCGATCGCAGCCGGCCGTCCCGGCGTGCTGCACGGCAACCGCACCTACGTGCTGTGCGATGACGATGGCCAGATCATCGAAACGCATTCGGTGTCGGCCGGCCTGGATTACCCCGGCGTCGGCCCGGAGCACGCCTTCCTGGCCGACAGCGGCCGCGCCACCTACCTCGGCATCACCGATGAAGAGGCGCTGCAGGCCTTCCACCTGCTGGCGCATGCCGAAGGCATCCTGCCGGCACTGGAATCCAGCCATGCGCTGGCCCAGGCCATCAAGCTGGCGCGCGAGCGCCCGCGTGACCAGATGGTGCTGTGCAACCTGTCCGGCCGAGGCGACAAGGACGTGCACACCATCGCCGCGCGCGAAGGCCTGGTGCTGTGAACTGCATGCTGCGCCACGGTGGCGCGCTGGTGCTGGCGGTCGGCCTGGGCGGCTGCACGCCGCCCGATCCGCCGGTGCTGGCGCCCGCACCGGCCGCGCCTGCGGCCATTGCCCCGGCGCGGCAGGTGGCCAGCAACGATGATGATGCGGCCCATCGCCCCATCGAGGATGCACCCGCGCCCACGGCAGGCGACGACGCTGGCGGCGAAACCGCCCCGGCGGTGGTCTCGGTGGCGCTGGACCACGCAGGCGATGTGCTCATCGGCCAACCCTTCAGCGAGCTGGAGGGAGAGGCGCAGTGGCATTCGGCAGGCCTCGGCGAGGCCACGGCCGGGCGTTGCGAGTATTACGAGCGTGGCACGCTGCCCGAGGGCGTGGCGATGATGGTGCAGGACGGCGACGTGGTGCGTTTCGACCTGGCCCCCATCGACGATTCGGGCCAGGTGGTGGTGCAGCCGGGGCCGTTCGGCCTGCACCTGGACATGCCGCGCGCACAGGCCCTGAAGCTGCTGCCAGCGGGCGCCACCGCACGGCCCTATGGCGAAGATGCCGAGGCCGGCGAGACCCTGCTCTGGCAGGACCCCGGTTCCGACCTGGCGATCCGCGTGGAGATCGTCGACGGCACCGTATCCCGAATGTATTGGGGCGCCAGCGGCGCCGTTGACCTGATCGAAGGATGTACCTGACATGTCCGTTTCCCGACTCGATGCCTGTTTCCAGCGCCTGCGCGAGCAGCAGCGCAAGGCCCTGATCCCGTTCATCACTGCCGGCGATCCGTCGCTGGAGGCCACCGTGCCGGTCATGCATGCGCTGGTCGAGGCCGGCGCCGACGTGATCGAACTGGGCGTGCCGTTCTCCGATCCGATGGCCGATGGCCCGACCATCCAGCGCAGCTCCGAGCGCGCGCTGGCCCGCGGCGCCGGCAGCCGCTACGTGCTGCAGGCCGTGGCGCAGTTCCGCCAGCGCGATGCGCAGACCCCGGTGGTGCTGATGGGCTACCTCAACCCGGTGGAGATCCCCGGGTATGCGGCGTTCGCCAAGGCCGCGGTCGAAGCCGGCGTGGACGGCGTGCTGCTGGTGGACCTGCCGCCGGAAGAAGCCACCGAAGCGCTGCAGGCGTTCGACGCGGCCGGCCTGGCGCTGGTCCTGCTGGCCTCGCCGACCACCAGCGAGGCCCGTGCCGACAAGCTGCTGGCGCTGGCCCGTGGCTACCTCTATTACGTCAGCTTCGCCGGCGTCACCGGCGCCTCCGAGCGCCTGGACAGCGAGGCCGCCAGCGCTCGCCTGCAGGCCCTGCGTGCACGCGCCAGCGTGCCGGTGGTGGCTGGCTTCGGCATCAAGGATGCGGCCAGTGCCGCGGCCATGGCCCGCCAGGCCGATGGCGTGGTGGTCGGCAGTGCCCTGGTGGCGGCGCTGGCCGATGCCGCCTCGGCCGACGAAGCCGCCCAGCGGGCCGGCGCCTTCCTGGCCCCGCTGCGGCAGGCACTGGACGCGTAACGGTAGTGCCGGCCGCTGGCCGGCATGCCATGCAAGAGCGTGTCGACCAACGGTCGACACCCACCAGGTAGCGCCGGGCCGTGCCCGGCGGTGGTAGTGCCGGCCGCTGGCCGGCATGCCATGCAAGAGCGTATCGACCAACGGTCGACACCCACCAGGTAGCGCCGGGCCATGCCCGGCGTTGGTAGTGCCGGCCGCTGGCCGGCATGCCATGCAAGAGCGTGTCGACCAAGGTCGACACCCACCAGGTAGCGCCGGGCCGTGCCCGGCGTTGGTAGTGCCGGCCGCTGGCCGGCATGCCATGCAAGAGCGTGTCGACCAACGGTCGACACCCACCAGCGCGGGAATCGCGCGAGAGCAGGTCACCCTACCTTCGAGGGCCCGGTGCGCCAGCGGCTGGGCACCAACCCGAAGCGCTTGCGGAAGGCGGCTGCGAAGTTGCTCGGGTGCCGATAGCCCGTAGCCGCCGCGGCCTGCTCCACGCTCCAGCCGCGCTCGCGCAGGCCTTGTTCGGCGTGGTGCATGCGCTGCTCGTGCAGGTAATCGAACACCGAGCAGCCGTACTGCTGCACGAAATGACGACGCAGCGAACTGGGGCTCATGCAGGCGATCTGCGCCAGCTCGACCAGGCTGTGTTCATGGCTGGGATCCTCGCGCAGGAACGCACGCACGCGTTCCAGCCGCGCGCGCTGGCCGGCACGCAGCGCACGGGGTGTGGCGGGATGAAGATCATCGGCCTGCAGGCCCACGGCCAGGATCTGCAGGGCCAGGCCCTCGCGCCACAGCGCATCCAGTCCACCCTGCCAGGGGCTGTCGAACAACTGCGACAGCGCGGGCAGCAGCGTGTGCGGAATGGCCCAGTGCCGGCAGCCGAACCCGGGTCCGTGCAGCGCCTGCTGCAGCGCGGGTTGCTGCAGCAGCTCCACATCGAACTCCGCGGGCAGGCACAGGCTCACGCCGCGCAGGCGCACGCTGCCCGGATGCACGCCGCGCATTTCGACCGGTTCGCGGTGATGGCTGGTCATCGCGGTACCCGCGCGCAGGCTGAAGGCCTCACGCTGCGGCACCTGCACATCCACCTGCCCATCCAGCATCATCCGGATCGACAGGCCCGGGCGCTGCTCGGCAGTGGCCGTATAGCCCACGCGGTTGCACACATCCGTGGCGACCAGGCTGAGGCCACCACGCAGAGTCTGTTCGTGCATTTCGCCACGACCGATCCATTGGTCATCGCGCAGGTCGCGCGGGTCGGCGCGATAGTCATAGCCGTGCCGATCACCGAAGCGACGGTAATCGGCAAACGTGAAATATCGGGACATTGCTAAGCCGCTCAGCTGGGGAGGAAAGTGCTGGCGTCGGCTCGCAACGATATTCTAGCGCGGGCCCGCCGCCGCAGCGACGGGCCGCAACGCTGGCTTACGCGCCCAGTGCAGGGTAGTCGGTGTAGCCGTGCTCGCCGCCGCCGTACAGCGTGGCGGGGTCGAGATCGGCCAGCGCAGCACCGCTGCGCAGGCGGGCAACCAGATCAGGGTTGGCGATGAACGGACGCCCGAAGGCGACCATGTCGGCGTAGCCGCTGGCCACGGCCTGCTCGGCACGCGCAGCGTCGTAGCCGTTGTTGGCGATCCACGGGCCACGGAAACGCGCACGCAGGCCCGCGTAGTCGAAGGCGAGGTTGTCACGGTCGCCGCCGGTGGCGCCTTCGATCACATGGATGAAGGCCAGGCCGCCGATCGTGTCCAGGCGCTCCACCGCGCGGTCGAACAGCGGCTGCGGGTCGCTGTCGTGCGCATCGTTGACCGGCGTGACCGGCGACAGGCGAACGCCGGTGCGCGCTGCGCCGATGGTTTCGGCCACGGCGCTCACTACTTCAAACAACAGGCGCGTGCGGTTCTCGATGCTGCCGCCGTAGGCATCGCTGCGGTGGTTGCTGCCATCGCGCAGGAACTGGTCGATCAGATAGCCGTTGGCCGCGTGCACTTCCACACCGTCGAAGCCGGCGACGATCGCATTGCGGGCAGCGATGCGGTAGTCCTCAATCAGTGCCGGGATCTCTTCAATGGCCAGCGCCCGGGGCGCGGACACATCTTCGAAGCCATTGGCGGTGAAGGTCTTGCCATTGGCGCGGATCGCGCTCGGCGCCACCGGTACTTCGCCTTCGGGCAACAGGCTGGTGTGGGAGATGCGGCCGACGTGCCAGAGCTGCAGCACGATGCGTCCGCCTTCAGCGTGTACCGCGTCGGTCACTGATTTCCATGCAGCAACCTGCGCGTCGCTGTAGATGCCCGGGGTATCCAGGTAGCCCTGGCCGAGTGGGCTGATCTGCGTCGCCTCGGCGATGATCAGGCCAGCGCTGGCGCGCTGCTGGTAGTAGGTGATGGCGAGCGGCGAGGGCACGCGGTCGGGCAGGGCCCGGTTGCGCGTCAGCGGTGCCATGGCGATGCGATTGGCCACGGCGATGTCGCCAAGGCGTGTAGGCGTGAACAGCAGATCGGCGGCAGGACTCATCGAAGGTTCCACAGGGGAGAGGTGTGGGCCTGAGCATAGGCGCGAACGCGTTTCAGCGATGGGAAGGATCGTTGCAGGCCGTGCGTGTCGATGGCGCCCTGGGATGGCATGTCCGTAACACGCGCGGGCGTAACGTCATCACCAGGCGGACGCGCTCCGCACGCCTTACCAACACGTGGAGAACACAGATGATCGATTACCAGCTCAAGGGCAAGACCGCGATCGTGACCGGTGGTGTATCCGGTATCGGCCTGGCGGTGGCCGAACTGCTCGCTGCATCGGGTGCCAGCATTTCGGTGTGGGACCTGAAACAGGACGCGGTGGACGCCACCGTGCAGACCCTCACGGCCAAGGGCGTGCAGGCCACCGGCATCGCCCTGGATGTCACCGATGAAGCGGCGGTGGAAGCCGCCGTGCAGCGCACGGTGAAGGAACTCGGTGGCATCGACGTGGCGGTGAACAACGCCGGCATCGGCGGCCCGGCCGCGAGCAGTGGCGATTACCCGGTCGATGGCTGGAAGCGCGTGGTCGACGTGAACCTCACCAGCGTGTTCCTGTGCCAGCGTGCGCAGATCCAGGCGATGCGTTCGGCGGGCAAGGGCGGCAGCATCATCAACATGGCCTCGATCCTGGGCCAGGTGGGCTATGCCGGTTCCACCGCTTACGTGGCCGCCAAGCACGGCGTGGTTGGCCTGACCCAGACCGCGGCATGGGAACATGCTCCCGATGGCATCCGCATCAACGCGGTCGGCCCGGGCTTCATCGCCACTCCGCTGCTGGACAAGATGGATGCCAAGGTACGGGCCACGCTGGAAGGCCGTCATGCGCTCAAGCGCCTGGGCACGCCGGAGGAAGTGGCCGCGCTGGTGGCCTGGCTGGCCAGCGATGACGCCTCGTTCGCGACCGGCACCTACTACGCGATCGATGGCGGTTACCTGGCGCAGTGATGCGCTGAGGGCAGACAGCGCCGGGCAACCCCCGGCGCTGGCGGGTGAACCGCCTGTGCTGGCGCCTTCACTGTGATGCCACGCCCCTCGCGCCACGCTCCGGGAAAACGCCCGGAGCGCGCCAATGGAACTTACCCAGGACGTATCGATCCTGCTGCGCGTGGCCGCAGCGATGCTGTTCGGCGGCGTGCTGGGCGTCGAACGCGAGATGGGCAAGCACGCTGCGGGCCTGCGTACCCACATGCTGATCGCCGGGGCGGCAGCGCTGATCGTCGGCCTCGGTGATTCGGTGGCTGAGCACTTCCAGCAGGAGCGCTACCGCGACCTGCTGCAGGTCGACCCGGTGCGCCTGATCGAGGCGGTCGTGGCCTGCGTCGGCTTCGTTGCCGCCGGCACCATCCTGCGCGGCAACCGCGAGGACCAGGTCAGCGGGCTGACCACCGCCAGTTCACTGGTGATGGCTGCGGCCATCGGCATTGCCGTGGGCATCGGCAAGTACGTGATTGCCATCGGCGTCAGCGTGCTCTGCGTACTGGTGCTGGCGGTGATCCGGCGGGTGGAGAAACGGTTGTGAGTGCTCTGCAGGGAACTGGTAGGACCAATAATCCGTCTAACCCTATGGTCTAATAGGCTCTACGCACGATCGACGGTTCAATCTGCGTCCAGTGGTCCGCTGTTTCTCCTTATTGGTACGACCAATAGGAATGAAGGCCACGACGAACCACCGGAAGCGGTGGTGAACCCGTCCCCAGTCGAGAGCCTCCATGCAGCCCTGGCAACACCTGTACGACCCCGCCGGCAACCTGTGGTTGTCGAGCCTGATCGCGCTGCTGCCGATCGCGTTCTTCTTCATTGCCCTGGCCGTGCTGCGCATGAAGGGGTGGCTGGCCGGCACGCTCACCGTGGCCATCGCAGTCGGCGTTGCCCTGCTGTTCTACCGGATGCCGCTGGCGCAGGCGTTGGGTGCGGCGGGCTACGGCTTCGTCTACGGCCTGTGGCCGATCGCGTGGATCATCATCGGTGCGGTGTTCCTCTACAAAGTCTCGGTGAAAACCGGCCAGTTCGACATCATCCGCGCCTCGATCCTGTCGGTCACCGAGGACCAGCGCCTGCAGATGCTCATGGTCGGTTTTGCATTCGGCGCCTTCCTGGAGGGCGCGGCCGGCTTCGGCGCGCCGGTGGCCATCACCGCCGCGCTGCTGGTCGGGCTGGGCTTCAAGCCGCTGTATGCCGCGGGCCTGTGCCTGATCGTCAATACCGCGCCGGTGGCTTTCGGCGCGATGGGCATCCCGATCATCGTTGCCGGGCAGGTCACCGGCCTGGATGCCTTCGAGATCGGCCAGATGGCTGGGCGCCAGCTGCCGTTCCTTACGATCATCGTGCTGTTCTGGATCATGGCCATCATGGATGGCTGGCGTGGCATCCGGGAAACCTGGCCGGCGGTACTGGTGGCCGGTGGCTCGTTCGCCATCGCCCAGTACCTGACGTCCAACTTCATCGGCCCGGAACTGCCCGACATCACCGCGTCACTGGCCTCGCTGGTCTGCCTGACCCTGTTCCTGCGCCACTGGAAGCCGGTGCGCATCTTCCGGTTCGACACCGCCACCAGTGCCGAGGCCGCCGCGCAGGCGCTGGACGCACCGCGCTACAGCGTCGGCCAGATCGCCAAGGCGTGGTCGCCGTTCCTGATCCTCACCGCCATGGTCACCCTGTGGAGCATCAAGCCGTTCAAGGCCTTGTTCGCAGCAGGCGGCCCGCTGCAGGGCTGGGTGCTGAAAATCCCGGTGCCGGGGCTGGACCAGATGGTGCAGAAGATGCCGCCGATCGTGCCGACACCCCTGAGCTACGACGCGGTCTACACGTTCGACTGGTTCTCGGCTACCGGCACCTCGATCCTCCTCGCTGCAGTCATCGCCATCCTGGCCCTGCGGATGCCGGCCAGGGCCGCCGTGCAGACCTTTGGCGAAACCGTGCGCGAGCTGCGCGTGCCGATCTATTCCATCGGCATGGTGCTGGCCTTCGCCTTCATCGCCAACTACTCCGGGCTGTCGGCCACGCTGGCGCTGGCACTGGCCCACACCGGCAAGGCCTTCCCGTTCTTCTCGCCGTTCCTGGGCTGGCTGGGCGTGTTCCTCACCGGCTCGGACACCTCGTCCAACGCGCTGTTCTCGGCGCTGCAGGCGACCACCGCGCAGCAGATCGGCGTGTCTGACGTGCTGCTGGTGGCGGCCAATACCACCGGCGGGGTGACCGGCAAGATGATCTCGCCGCAGTCGATCGCCATTGCCTGCGCCGCGGTGGGCCTGGCAGGCAGGGAGTCGGACCTGTTCCGCTTCACGGTCAAGCACAGCCTGATCTTCACCACGATGGTCGGCCTGATCACCCTGGCCCAGGCCTACTGGCTGACCTGGATGATTCCCTGAGCCATGTCGGGCAGGCTGACCCACCGCTGCATGCTTCGGGCGACAATGGCGCCATGAGCATGCAACGGGTTTCGGACAAGGTGGCCGCGCAGCTGCGCGTGCTGGTGCAGGAGCAGCAGCTGAAGCCGGGTGACCGGCTGCCGGCCGAGCGCGCGCTGGCGGTGCAGCTTGGCGTTTCGCGTACCGCGCTGCGCGAGGCGATCGCGCAGCTGGCCAGCCAGGGGCTGCTGACTGCCCGTGTGGGCGGCGGCACCTACGTGGCCGAGCCGGCCGCGCGGGCCCGGCAGGCGCTGGACGAGCCGCTGGCACCGTACCTGCCGCTGTTCCAGGGCGATCCGGAATACCGCTTCGACGTGCTCGAGATCCGCCATGCGCTGGAAGGTGCCACTGCCTGGCATGCCGCGCTGCGTGCCACCGACGAAGACCGCGCGCGCATCGCGCAGGCCTTCCAGACCATGATGGACGCGCACGGCAAGGATGATCCGGCCGGCGAGGCCGAAGCCGATGCGGCGTTCCATCTGTCCATCGCCGAAGCCTCGCACAACCTGGTGCTGCTGCAGGTGATGCGCGGGCTGTTCGAGCTGCTGCAGACCAACATCTCGCAGAGCCGCGAAAAGCTCTACACCTCGGCCCGCACGTTCTCGCCGCTGTCCGACCAGCACCGCGAAATGATGGATGCGGTGCTGGCCGGCGATCCCGAACGCGCGCGCGCCGCCGCGCACGCCCATCTCGCGTTCGTGCACACCACGCTGCGCACCCTCGATGACAATGAGGCCCGGCGTGCACGCGCCTCGCGCCTACCTTCTCCGCATGGCTGATTACTTCCGGTTGACCCCATGATCATTTCCGCCTCCACCGATTACCGTGCCGCAGCGCAACGCCGCCTGCCGCCGTTCCTGTTCCACTACATCGATGGCGGCGCGTATGCCGAGCACACGCTGAAGCGCAACGTTTCCGATCTGTCCGACATCGCGCTGCGCCAGCGCATCCTGCGCAACATGTCCGACCTGAGCCTGGAAACCGAATTGTTCGGCGAGACGCTGGCGATGCCGGTGGCGCTGGCCCCGGTCGGCCTGACCGGCATGTACGCACGGCGCGGCGAGGTGCAGGCCGCGCGTGCGGCCGACAGCCGCGGTATTCCCTTCACCCTGTCCACTGTCTCGGTCTGCCCGATCGAAGAAGTGGCGCCGGCCATCCAGCGGCCGATGTGGTTCCAGCTGTACGTGCTCCGCGACCGCGGCTTCATGCGCAATGCGCTGGAGCGCGCACAGGCGGCGGGCGTGACCACCCTGGTGTTCACCGTGGACATGCCGGTGCCGGGCGCGCGCTATCGTGACGCGCATTCGGGCATGAGCGGTCCCAATGCCTCGCTGCGCCGCTTCGGCCAGGCCATCACCCATCCGCAGTGGGCCTGGGATGTTGGCCTGTTCGGTCGCCCGCACGACCTCGGCAACATCTCCGCCTACCGCGGCAATCCGACCGGGCTGGCAGACTACATCGGCTGGCTGGGCAGCAACTTCGACCCGTCCATTTCCTGGAAGGACCTGGAGTGGATCCGCGAGTTCTGGAAGGGCCCGATGGTGATCAAGGGCATCCTCGATCCGGACGACGCCCGCGATGCGGTGAAGTTCGGAGCCGATGGCATCGTGGTGTCCAACCATGGTGGCCGCCAGCTGGACGGCGTGCTGTCCACTGCACGCGCACTGCCGGCCATTGCCGATGCCGTGCAGGGCGATCTGAAGATCCTGGCCGATTCGGGCATCCGCAACGGGCTGGACGTGGTGCGCATGCTGGCGCTGGGCGCCGACACCGTGCTGCTGGGCCGTGCCTTCGTCTATGCGCTCGCCGCACAGGGTGAGGCCGGCGTGGCCAACCTGCTGGACCTGATCGCCAAGGAAATGCGCGTGGCGATGACGCTGACCGGCGCGCGTCGCATCGCCGATATCGGCCGTGACTCGCTGGTGAGCCTGCCATGAGTGGCCACGACGCCGTGCTGGCGCAGTTGCGCGACGCGGTCGGCAGCCGCCATGTACTGACCGGCGACAAGGCCACCCGGCGCTTTCGCCGCGGCTACCGCTTCGGTGATGGCCCGGTGCTGGCGGTGGTGCGCCCGGGCACGCTGCTGGAACTGTGGCGCGTGCTGCAGGCGGCAGTGCAGGGTGGGGCAGCAATCATCCTGCAGGCGGCCAACACCGGCCTGACCGGCGGTTCGACCCCGGACGGCGACGACTACGGCCGGCCGATCGTGCTGGTCAGCACGCTGCGCCTGACCGGCATCCAGCTGTTGAACGAAGGCCGCCAGGTGCTGTGCCTGCCAGGCGCAACACTGGACCGCCTTGAGCAGACGCTCGCACCGCTGGGGCGCGAACCGCATTCGGTGATCGGCTCGTCCTGCATCGGCGCCTCGGTGCTGGGCGGCGTCTGCAACAATTCCGGCGGCGCGCTGGTGCGTCGTGGCCCGGCGTACACCGAGCTGGCACTGTACGCGCAGGTCGATGCGCAGGGCACACTGCAGCTGGTCAACCACCTGGGCATCGCCCTGGGCGATACCCCGGAGCAGATCCTGCAGCGCCTGCAGGACGGGCAGTACAGCGCGTCCGACGTCGGCGACGGCGACGGTCGCGCCGCGTCCGATCCACGCTATGCCGAGGAGGTGCGGCGGATCGACGCCGATACGCCCGCCCGGTTCAATGCCGATCCCAGCCGCCATTACGAAGCGGCCGGTTCGGCGGGAAAGCTGGCCGTATTTGCCGTGCGCCTGGATACGTTCCAAAAGGAAGCCGCCGAGGTCTTCTATATCGGCAGCAACCGAACCGCCACGCTCACCGCCATCCGCCGCCAGCTGCTGACCGGCTTCGAGCGCCTGCCGATTGCAGGTGAGTACATCCATCGCGACGCCTATGACATCGGCGAGCGTTATGGAAAGGACACGTTCCTGCTGATCGACCGCCTGGGCACCGCGCGCGTGCCGGCCGCATTCGCGCTCAAGAGCCGCGTCGATGGCTGGTTCGAGCGATTGGGCCTGCGCGGGGTGACCGACCGGGTGATGCAGGCATTGACCGGCCTGTTGCCCTCGCATCTGCCGGCGCGCATGGGCGAGTTCCGCCAGCGCTATGAACATCACCTGCTGCTGAAGGTATCGGCACAGGATGCCGCAGAGACCGAGCGCTGGCTGCGCGGGTGTTTCGCCAACCACGAGGGTGGTTTCTTCCGCTGCACGGCCGAAGAAGGGCGCAAGGCGTTCCTGCATCGCTTCGCGGTCGCCGGTGCGGCGGTGCGCTACCGCGAAGTCCACCGTGCGCAGGTACAGGACATCGTGGCGCTGGACATCGCGCTGCGCCGCGACGACGCGGACTGGTTCGAATCCCTGCCGGCCGACATCGACGGGCGCCTGCTGCACAAGCTGTACTACGGCCACTTCCTCTGCCATGTGTTCCATCAGGATTACATCGCGCGCAAGGGCGAAGACCCGATGGCGATCGAGCATGCGATGTGGGCGCTGCTGGACCAGCGCGGTGCCGAGTACCCGGCCGAACACAACGTCGGCCACCTGTATCCGGCCAAGCCGGCACTGGCCGGCTTCTACCGGCAGCTCGACCCGAGCAACACGTTCAATCCGGGTATTGGCCACACCTCCAAGGCGAAGGGGTGGGGGAGCTGCGACTGCAACGGGCATTGAACATCTACTGCGTTACCATCGCTGCATTCGCAAGGATGCGCTGCTGCGCAGAGGATGCCTGATGAGCCATGTCCCCGTTTCCCGAGCGCTGTCTGCCGCGCTGCTGATGATGCCGCTGATTGCTGCGGCGGCCGCGCCCAGCGCAACCGGCAGCCGCCTGGAAGCACTGTCACCCGTGCCCGCTGCTGCAGACACTGCGGCGGACGGCCCCCGCTACTGCACCGAGGACCGCGCCTGGTGCGCGCAGGCCCTGCAGGCCGATGAGACGCCGTTTGCCACGCTGATGGTGGAAGAAACGATGGCCGGCGCACGCGAACCGCTGAACCGTGCGGTGACCGTGGCCGTGCCTGAAGGCGCACGCCTTGCGGTATGGCCGAACATCATCCGCCTGCCTGCCCACCGCGTGGACGGCAATGAGGTGCAGGATGTGCTGGTCGCCGCGGTCGTGCAGCAGGAGGGAAAGCCTGCCTGGCTGCACGTGGGCCAGGTTCGTCACCTGGCCGATGACGTGCAGGCCGACAGTGATCTGCTGGTGGTGCCGTGGCAGGCGGGGGCCAGCCTTGAGGTCCAGCCCTCCACCGATGTCCTGCCGCAGTTGAAGTACCGCAGCGGCGAGCGTGCCGCGTGTGCCGCCGACCGGGTGTTCCGCAGCATCGGCGGCAGCTACGTGCCCGACAGGCCGCTGCCGGACTGTGCCAAGGTGGCCAGCCTGCCGCGGGCCCGCTAGGGCGCGGTTACTCGCAGCGTGCAGCGGTGATGATGTTGTTCTTGTCCACGTAGACCCGCAGGCGGTCCTGGCGGATGTCCTTGGTGGTGATGGTGGTCGGGCCGATCGGATTGACCAGGCCCGCGCCGCTCTCACGCGACAGCCGGCGCATGTTTTCTTCATTGCCCGGCTGGCCTACGGCCCACCCCAGCTGGCTGGCGTCGCAGAGGCCCGTGCCCTTGACCTGCGGGCCAGGCGTGCTGACACAGGCCGACAGCAGCAGCGGCGTGGCAAGGGCGGCAAGGGCGAGGCGGGCGGAACCGAAACGGGTCATGAGCGGCGCTCCTGCGAGATGGTGGCGCCACCATACTACCCTGCCTGTGGCGACGGCATGCGTTGGATCAAAGCAGGGGGCTCGTCTGCGCCGCATCTGTCGCTATTCACTGCAGACCTGGATCAGGTCAATGCCTGCTGGACCGCGATACCGCATCGTCACCCCGTCGAACTGCAGCTGGATGTTCTCGGTACGGACGGTGCCGTTCTGACCGGCTGGGCAGTCCCGTGTCGCGTCCAGTGCTGGCCAGGCAGCATGCGGAGCGACAGGAGCTGTCAATGTCGTGAAGCTGCCCTCCAATAGACGGATATAGGTTCCATCCGCACACTGGGCAAGGATCAGTCTATCGGTAACATCGAGATCGCCGTAGCTGCTTCCGAAGTAGGTGAGGATCGCGTCCTTGCGCCCGTCGTTGTTGAGATCGGGCGTGTCGTTCAAGAAGGTCTTTCCTTCCTGGGCGCTGTATGGGCAGCCCTCGTCATTTCCCGGTGGGCACGCGCTGACGCGCTTTCCATCCACCGGTAACAGTTCGATCCTGTCATCGATGGCGGTCGAACACGCGCGTTGCAGCGAGGTGTGCAGCGGAGTGCGCGCGATGGAGACGTCCGCAGCAGCGGAGAACGCCAGCAGCAGGAGGGCCTGATACAGGCTCTGGCATCGTGACGACGTCACAGTGAACTTCCGCGCTTGATCGCCTCCCACACCTTGTCTACGTGCGCGCGCAGCACTGGCGCAGCCGAAGCCAGTGCAGGGTCGTCCTGACGGTCGCCGCCGAAGGGTTCATCGCCTTCGACCTCCACCAGCGATTCACCACGCACTTCGTAATACTGCTCCCCCTGGCGAAGGCCGATGCGCAGCTGCTGCGGGTCCACCCCGCCGCCACAGAAGCTGTGGCTCGCCAGGGTCAGCTCGGCGCGGCCATCGTTGTCGAGGTCGGTCGCCGTCACCTGGTCGAGGAAATAGCCCGCGTCCAGGTCCAGGCCTTCGCATTGGATAGGGTCGTCGACGCTCCACCGCGACGTCCAAGGCGTCGCCTGGTCCGCACGCCGGTATAGCTCCGCACGCAGGGTGACCTGCTCCACCGGATCCTCGTCGCCTTCGGCCGGCAGGGTCTTTTCGCTGCGCGACAGCAGCAGTACACCGGCACCGTCGGCGTCCTGGAACACCACCTGTTTCAGCAGCGTGCCGGAGTAGAGATCAGTCAGCTGCGCGTCGCCCAGCGGCGGCAGCATCTCCAGCTTGGCTGTGGGGGCCGCATCAGCCTCACCGGACAGCGTAGCTGCATCTGCCGCAGCGGTACCTGCTGGCTCGGCATCGGGCGAGTTGGGTGCACCGCATCCCGCAAGCCCGAGCCCGATGGTGGCGATCAGGGCCCATCGCAGCGGTTCAGCGCGTGTTGTCGCCAGCCTTCTTGGCCACAACAATGCCAAGTGCCGCGTTGAGATCGGTGGCTGCCAGTTCATCGAGTTTGGATTCCTTGAGTTCCTTCTGCGCGAAAGGCAGATAGCTTTTTGGCACGTAGTAGCGCAGCGTGGCTGGATTGAAGCGGACGAAGTTGATCTGATCGCTCTGATTTCCGCCCAGCAGTACTGGGCGGCCGCGCTCCATCGCGTAGACGAAGCCGACATGCGATGTTCCGACCAGTGCCACTGCGCCGAACACCGGCCCATCGATCTGGCTGAAGCGGGTGGTGTCGGCAGCGAACGAACGTGCCCGGTAGGGGTGGGGCGAGGAAGTGGCAAAGCCAGCGCTGCGCAGGCACCAGTTCACGAACGAGGCGCACCACGCGTTCGAGCTGCCAGCAAGCGTAGTGAACTGCTTGCCGTAGCCAAGTTCCGAATGGAAATTGATCGTGCGGCTGATCTCGGCTTCCTTCTTGCCTGCCCATTTGCGTGCCTGTGCATAGGCATGCTCGACCCAGGGAGCGCGCTTCTGGGAGAAGGGAATGATCGAGATCGGATGGCCTTCGCCCTCGCGACTGCGAGTGTCACGCGCCTGCACTGCCGCAGGTTGCCTGGTCGAAGTCCCCGCCGATGTGCTCGTCGGCTGCTTCACAAGGGAAGGGCGATCGCCCTTGCTCGCAGCTGTTGAACCGGTATTGCGTGTTGACGCGGTCTGCGACGCGGAGGACGCTGCTTTTGCGCCTGCCGGCAGGGTGATTTTCTGTCCCGGACTGATCCGGTTTGCATTGCTGATCGACGGGTTTGCGGCCATCAGCGCATCGACACTGGTGCCATGACGGTCGGCGATGCTGCCCAACGTGTCGCCGGAGCGCACGCTGTATGCCGCCGAAGCACGTGCCGCCGGCGGTGCAGGTCCACCGTCATTGGCGGCGCTGGCTGGTGCCTTGCCGTAGATCCACACCACATGCCCCGGATAGATGCGGTTACGGTTGCGGATCTGGTTGTTTGCCACCAGTTCGTCCACTGAGGTCTTGAAACGGCTGGCAATGGTTGCCAGGGTGTCGCCGGGTTGCACGACGTAGCGCAGTGACGTTCGCTTGTCCTTGCTGGGCTGCACAGGATTGTGCGGCTGGGAGTTTCCACCGACCGTCATCATGTTGCGCGCAAACACAAGGGATGCGGAGGCCTGCTGCAGCGCGAACTGCCCGATGCGCGTCCCGATCTTGCCGGATTCGTCCAGGAACAGCTCGATCATCTCGCCCGGCTGGCGGGTGATGAAGGCGGGCAGAGCACCGTGTTCGTTGGTCTTGACCTTTTTCTCACCGGCGGTGCTGCTGCGCACGATCACCGGCGTTGACGGCAGGGGGCGGGTACCATCGGACAGCGTGACCTGGGTCGCATGCACGATGCGCTCCTTGCGGGTCTCGGGCTTGGCGTTGAAGCCTTCGTACTGCTCCATCGCGCCGATCATGCCGTTGAACTGCTCGTCGGTCATGTCCTTGATGACCGTCTGGTCGGTGGCGCCGGATCGCTTGCGCACATAGGCCAGATAAGCGGCCGTATCGTTCTCCGATTCGGGCGCGTAGGTGTGCATGGCGTTGTACAACGTCATGTCGTTGTACTTGCGGCGCAGCAACGCGCGCTTTTCGGCCCGCCCATCCTCCGCTGTGGGAAACACAGCGAATTTGCCGCTCTTGGTATCGGCCTGCCCGATCATCTTCAGATACTTGCCGCCCGGGCGCAGATTGCCAGGGTTGTTGAGCAGCCATGCCAGCGAGCCGCCACTGCGGATGAGCTTGTCACCGTTGTCGGCGGTGAATTCCACAGTGCGCGTTTCCTTGTTGAAAACAGCGCTGATATAGGTAGGCATTCCGTGTCTTCCTATCGGGACGGGAGCTTGGCCAGGGCCTGCGTCACATCGATGCCCTTTGCCAGCCGTCGGGTGGAGTCGAGCACCAGCACCCAGCGCTCTTCATCGGGTTGCTGCTTCAGCAGATAGCGTTTGAGCTCGACCGTTGCATCGTCGTCATACGGGGTGTCCTTGAACGTCAGTTCGGCGATGTACACGGACACCTTGCCCGCCTCGACTACTACACGGGCATCGCGCAAGGGAAAGTCAGCCGTCGCGGTCGCCTTTACCAGGAACTCCGCGGGCGGTGCCTCGCTGCGTGCCAGCAGTGGAAGCTGGTTCCACACTGAATCAGTGCCCGTCGGGCGGTACTGAAAGCTGTAGACGTGGAAGCTGTTCGCGTTGAAGTGGCTGACGTAGCCAGCGTTCACGCGCACCGTGCCTTGGCCGGCCTTGATGTCGGTGCTGCCGGGCGAGTACTGCTGTGCCTGGGCAAGCGAAGCCAGGCAGATGCCGAGCGGGAGCAGGAGCAGAAATGATCGGATGTTCATGTCGAGGATGGCGATTCGTTGAGAAGTTCCAGGATCTGTTCCGGTGTCAGCGTTCCGATTGCTTCGCTGCCGTCGAGATCGCCCAGGAAGGGATCATCGCCATCGGAATCGGGGGTATCACCGTCGTTCTCGGGCGCATTGCCTGCCGTCGAAGTCAACATCTCCCAACGGTCGTCGCCCACTTCCAGGGTCAGCGGGCGGCCCAAGCCGTCGGCCATTACCCGCGGCAACCTGCCGTCTTCACCGATGGTACCGCTGGCGACCTGTTCGCCTTCGTCGTTGAAGATACGGTACGCCTTGTCCTTCCATCCCATCTCCGTAGCCAGCGAGTCCGCACCTTCCAAGGCGAAGCGCAGGCTGTCCTTGAATGAAAACAGGCCACTCGGAAGGACCGGTATCGCGGGGGCGTCACTGCCGCCCCCCATGAACGGATGCTCACCCGCCTTGACCTTGAACTCGCCCGGGCAGCTGAACGTGATGTTCCCGCCTTCCAGCGTGATCGCGCTGCTGCCGGCCTGCAGCACCACCTTGGTCTGCGCCAGCACGTCGATGCGGTCGTCGGTGGCGGTGATGGTCAATGCCTGGTCGCTCAGCAGCTCCAGCTCGCCGTCGTTGGCCTGCAGGCTGACCGGCCCCTGCGCGGCGATCACCCGCAGCGGGCCGCTCTGCGCGAACAGCGAAACATGCTCGCCGGACACGGTGGCGATGGTCTCGCCGGCGCTGAAGTGCAGGTCCTGCTGCACGGTCATCTGCAGGTTCTGCCCGGCATAGGCCACGGCGCTGGCCGGGGTAGTCCAGGCCACATGGTGCGGGGCTTCGGCCAGCAGCAGCGGTTTGCCCAGCCGTTCCACCGGCTGCTCGCCGGGGCTGCGGCCATCGCTGCCGGGCTTCATCGCGTTCTGCCCGTTGACGTCGCCGCTGTAGCGGCCCTGCGCCTGCGGATCGATCTGCTCGCGCAGCTGCTTGGTCCGCTCGAACTCGGCCAGACCGGGCACCTGCTGCTGGCCCAGGGTCTGCTGCATCTGTTCCAGGCTGCGCTCGGCACCCTTCAGCTGCGATACCACGCTGGCGTTGTCCATCACCGTGGAGCCGGCGCGCTGCTGCAGGCTGGCCGACAGCAGCAGGCCTTCGCCGGCGTGCACGTTGCCCCAGCCCTGGGTGGCCAGCTCGAAGCCTTCGCCGCGCAGGGCGCCGCGGGCGGTGTCCTGGTGGGCGATGAGGTAGCCCAGCTCCAGCCGGCTGTCGGCCAGCGAGCTGTGCAGGCGCGTGCGCAGCTGGCCGGGCGTGTCGTCGATCACCCACTGCTGGGTGCCGCTGCCGTCATGGGCCTGGGTGTGCAGGCCGCTGAGCACGCCGGGATGGCGGGCGTTCTCGTCGATGCCGCCGCCGAAGGGCGGGACGACTTCGCCGTTGTACAGCTGGCCGGTGATGCGCGGCTGGTCGATGTCCCCGTGCAGGAATTCAACCAGCACTTCGGCGCCCACGCGCGGCAGGAAGGCGGTGCCCCAGTTGGGCCCGGCCACCCATTCGGCCACCGACACCCAGCTGCCGCTGGTGTGGTCACCGGGGGCATGGCCGGGCTGCGCGCTGCCGGTGTCGTTCAGGCCGCCCGGGTTCGGTTTGGTACCGCGCTGCCAGCCGAACTGGATGCGCACCTGGTGTTCGCGGTTGGGGCTGAGCGCGGCATCGGCCACGCCCACCACGCGCGCGGTCTGCGGGCCGTGCAGGGTGGGGCGGTCCAGCGGCAGGGCGCGCAGCGGCACGCTGGCGCCGGTGGCGATGAAACTGTTGCGGTAGGCACCGCGTTCCAGCGCGGTGTTGCCCAGCAGTTCGGCGATGCCCTGGTCCAGGTTGTTCACCGCCACGTGCTGCACGGCCAGCAGCTGGAAGGTCTGGCCGGCATGCTGCGGGTGCTGGGACAGCGCAAAGGTGGCGCCTGCACCGAGCTGGCGCTCGCTGCCGCTGCCGCTGTAGAGCACCTGGCCCACGCGCAGCGCATCCAGCCGCGCCTGCGCCTCGGCGTCGGCCCAGCCGGGCTGGGCGAAGCGGCCGGCGCGCGGCTGCACGTAGACCTCCAGTGCGGGCAGGGTGCCGGCATCGGCGCTGGACTGCGCGGCCACGGCGTTGACCTGCTCGCTGTGCCAGCTGGCCACGGTGCTGGCGTTGGGCACCAGCTGCTGGCGCTCGGCGAAGGCGGTGATGCCGTCGCTGGCCTCGGCCATGTCGGCACGGTGGAAGCGGAAGGTGCCGCTGTCCGGCAGCTCCGCACCCGGCTCGAACACCACCAGGGTATGTGCGGCCTTATCGCCCTGCGCCTGCTCGATGCGCCAGGCCAGGCCGGCTTCGGCCAGCAGCCGGGTGACGAACGCCCAGTCGGTTTCGCGGTACTGGGTGGTGATCGCACGCACAGGCAGTTCGGCCTGCACGTCGAAGCGGAACACCGCCTGCGGGTAGTCGCCGAAGATCTGCTCGCAGATGGCGCGCGTATCCTGGTCCTGGAAGATCACCGCATTGCGGCGCAGGCGCAGCAGGGCGGTCCAGGGTTCGAGGATCAGGCGGTAGCGGGCCAGGCCGCCATCGCTGCCCAGCTGGGCGGCCTCGGTGCAGAGGCCATGCCACTGCCGCAGCGCGCCGTCGGCCTGGCGCAGCTGCAGGGTCAGCGGCTGTTCCAGCCAGGGTGCCAGGTCGAGGAAGGCGTCAGTCGCCAGGCAGTCGATCTGCAGGCGGTTGTCGCCGCAGACCGATTCGGTGCCTTCGAAGCGCTCGACCACCAGGCCCTGTTCGGGGCCCTGCAGCTGGATCAGGCGTTCGCGGTGCGACAGCGAGGCGAGGGATGCAAGCAGGGAGGAGCTTGGGATGTCCATATCATCAGGCTCATGGCAGGGTAATCGTGATGTGGGCGGTGCGCTCGGGCATCTGCACCACGTCGTTGTAGGCGGCCAGCTGCTGGCGCGTCTCGTGGCCCAGGTAGGTGCGCACGCCGAAGAAGGCAACGATGCCGAAGCAGCCCACCACCACCGCCGGCAGCCACAACGGCACCACGCGGCGCAGGCTGTGGCGCACGTTGTCCGGCGGCAGCGCGTGCGGTGCGAAGCCGTGGCGCTTGCCCTTCAGGTAGACGATTTCATCGCCCAGTCGCGCGGTCAGGTAGCCCAGCTTCTCGGTGCCTTCGAGGCGGTACTTGCCCTCGAAACCCATCAGCAGGCAGTAGTGGTAGACCTCCAGCGACGGCAGGCGCGCGGCGCCCTGGCGGCGCAGCTCTTCCAGGCGATCGAAGAAGTGCTCGCCGGCCAGGTGCTCGCCGAACATGCGCAGCTGCAGCGGGTTGCGCTCCCAGGTCTCGTGCAGCTGCGACGGCTGCGACAGGATCGCCTCGTCCACGGCGGCACAGAAGGCGTACTTGGCGGCATAGACATCTTCCGAAGCCACGCCCAGGCGCATCGCATTGCGTTCCACGCCATCAAGGAACTTCTGCACGGTCTGCACGAAGCCTTCGGCATCGTTCGGCAGCTGGCCGCGCTTGAGCAGCAGCAGCAGGTAGAAGCCGTCGGCCATCAGGTCCTGCAGGCTCTGCGGGTTGGCGGCCTGCGGCGTGGGGTTGGCCATCGCGCCGTTGGCGGTCAGCGAAGGCATCGGGCCCGGGGTCGGGGGCAGGGGAGAATTCATCATGAGGTCACCGCCACAAGTTCCATCTTCAGTTCGGCAATGCCGGCCGGCACGTAGATCATCAGCGACTGCAACTTGAGCATGCGCTCATACAGTGCGCCGCGTGCATCCAGCTCGAAGTAGTGGCTGCCCGGGCGCACCGGAATCGCCGCGGGCACCTGCGCCGCGTGGACCAGCTTCACGCCCGGCAGCGCGGACAGCACGCACTTCTCCACGTCGTCCGGCGCACCGACCTTGAAGCGGACCGGGACGCTCTGGATCAGTTCCTGCGCCGGCATCGATGCCGACACGGACAGGTAGAACGAGGCCTCGCCGTCGATGCGCTGCGAGTCCAGCCGGCCCAGGTGGTAGGACGGCTTGACCTCGTTGAGCGCGATCTTGAAGTAGCGCGTCGAGATCACCGTATCCAGCAGGGCACGCACGATCTCCAGCAGCTTGCGGAACGACGCTTCCGGCTGGTCGTGGCGGTACACCGGCAGGTCGCTGAGCTGGTAGGCGTTGGAGAAGGTCAGCAGTGCGCCCGCCATGCGCAGCAGCTCCTGGTGCAGGCGCTCGGGATGCAGCTGCGGATGGTGCAGCAGGTGGGCCAGCGCACTGAAGGAACTGTTGATGGTGTGCAGCAGCCAGAACGAGGCGATGTCGCCCGAGCGGAACTCGATGATGTTCTGCGACGTCTGCCGGTGCAGGCCGTAAAGCGCATCCACCTTCGCCTGCAGTGCATCGAGCACCGCACGCAGTTCGCGGTGCAGGAACGGCGAAGCCTGCAGCTGTGCGGAGGGCGGAATGAACTCATCATCCAGCTCGAAGCCGCCACTGGACGTGCGCCGCACGCGCGCCACCGCGACGGTGCTGTACGCATCACGCGGCTGGTCGTCGGTAAGCAGCTTCACGGCCTTGCTCAGGTACGACAGCTCGGCCTCGACCGCGTCGGTGAACAGGTCCTGCGTGTCCCGGTTGGCCTGGCGGTACCGCGCCAGCACCGTGCCTTCGGCGTCAGCGCAGTTGGCGCCATCGTCACGCAGCAGGGGCAGCGCCAGATAGACCACGGTGCTCTGGATGCCGGGCGGCAGCTCATGCAGCGACACCGCGTCGGGCAGGCTGTCGTGGGCGGGGGCGTCGTAGGTTTCGCCATCGGGAAACACTGCCGACAGGTCCAGCGGACGCAGGGTGCCACCGGACAGCGCGTGTGGATCGAAACGTACGCGACGCGCGCCCCATGCATACGGGTGCAGCGTCTGGGAAAGGTCCTGCAGTCGCGCCTCGTGGTACGCATCCTGGCGCTGGAAATGCTGGGGGCGCAGGAACAGTCCTTCACCCCAGAGAACCTTCGACATCCTGCTTACATAAGCCACGTTCAATCCTTGGAAATAGCTTGAAAAAAAAGCCCGCGCCAGCGGCGCCGCCGTTATCGTGCGGCAGGATGACAGCTGTCCGGCGCTTCAATGTGAAAGTGTGAGGCACTCCACATATTTACTTGTTCGAGGCCTGGCCTCGCGTGGCAGATACTATCCCATCGTGGAATTCGAGTGCCAGAATTCTGGCAGCCATTCACTTTGCCCCCGCGCAGCGGATGGATGCGAGGCTGCCGGGATCGCCGGAGATCCGCGTCAACAGGGCCTTGCTATCACTGGTCAACGCGCAGGCATGCACGCCGATGGTGACGCCGTCCTGGGGAAGCGTCTTGCCCTTGGTGTCGAATGCCAGGCGCCAACGGTTCTCGGCCGGGGCCCGGAACAGCGCCACCACGCCGAGGACTGCACTTCCTTCACTCAACTGCTCGGACAATTCCTGCCGCGCCCCGGGGGTCAGCACCACTTCATTGACCGAAAGCAGGTCCGCGCCCAGTGCGGCCTGTTCGCCGGCCTGGTCGAGGAAGGCATTGAAGGGGGCCTGTTCGAAGCGGTGAAGGCTGCGCAGGTGGTAGATCTTCACGACGGCTGCGGAGGCGCGCTTGTCGTTTCCGGCATTGAGGTTGGTGCCAGCGTACAGGCGCAGGGGGATGACGGGTGGGGCTTCTGGCTTGTCCTCGCGGATGCCAACGACCTGCAGGGTCTTGTCCATCGCCTTGCCCAGCTTGCTGTCAGAGGCGCAACCGGAAAGGGAAGAGGAGATTATCAGCGTCAAAAACGTGACGGATATCACGCGTTGAAATGAGAGGGGCTGCACATTCATGTGGTTGGATGGGCTCTGATGGTGGGTTCAAAGTCACGCAAACAGCGTGTTTTCCTCGCGAATATCACATCGGCATGTGAAGAATGTGTCCAGCAAATCCGCCATATTCTTGACGAAATTCACTATACCGATGCGTATTCGCGAATGTACACTTCCGGCGAATGGGGCAGGAATCCCGTGCGTTCTACCCGCGGAGATTCGGCTTCCTTCAGGAATTAATTTCGACGAGGGATCACTATGGAAGTGAAGGCAATGGGGAAGGCTGTGTACCGGCCGATGTTCGCGCTGATGTTGTTGTCGGGCCTTGCAGCCTGCTCCTCGTCGCCGAAGAAGGCAGAAGTCGTTCCGTTCGAGACGACGCTGAGCAACGCTGAGGCGCAGGTGACGGTGGGTGGCGCCGATGCGGCGATCTCCGCGTTCGAGGAAGCCGCCAAGGCTGACCCGACCCGCAAGGAGCCGTGGGTGCGCATCGCGCAGCTGCAGTTCGACCAGGGGCAGTACGCGCGTGCCATCGTGGCAGCCGAAGAAGTCCTGCAGCGCGACCCGGAAGATCTGGTTGCCGATGGCGTGATCACCGTTGCGGGCTTCCGCGTTGCCAACCAGTCGCTGACGCGCCTGCAGGGCCGTGGTGCACTGGCATCGGATACCGCCCGCAAGGAAGCGCAGACGCTGGCCAACACCCTGCGCACCACGATGGGTGATGCGATCCTCGCCGACCCGACGCCCAAGCCCAAGCCCCGCGCCCGCACCCGCACGACGCGTTCGGCCGCGCCGGCTGCAAGTCAGCCCGCCGCCCAGCCGGCCAAGCCCGCTGCCCGTTCGAACAACTCCGATCCGTTCCAGAACATCGGCAACTGATCCGGAACCGGCCCCAGTCAGGAGACACACATGGCCAAGAAGGAAAGCATCCAGAAGCGGCTGCAGAAGATCCGCCCGCCGCGCGTCCAGCTCACCTACGACGTCGAGAAGGGTGACGCGATCGAGCAGAAGGAACTGCCGTTCGTGGTCGGCGTGATGGGCGACTTCAGCGGCAATCCGGAACAGCCGCTGCCCAAGGTCAAGGACCGTAAGTTCGTCAACGTGGACCTGGACAACTTCGATGAAGTGATGGAAGGCGTCGCGCCGCGCGCGGTCTACCGCGTGCCGAACAAGATCAGCAACGAGGGCGGCGAATTCGGTGTCGAGCTGAAGTTCAACTCCATCGATGACTTCCGTCCCGAGTCCGTCGTGCAGCAGATCGAACCGCTGCGTCGCCTGCTCGAATCGCGTACCAAGCTGGCCGATCTGCGCAACAAGCTGGCTGGCAACGAGAAGCTGGAAGATCTGCTGACCGATGTGCTCAACAACACCGAGCAGCTGAAGCAGCTCGGCGCGACCAAGGAGGACTGATCGATGTCAGCCGAAGCCAGCCAACTGGCCACCCAGGCCACCGAACTGGAAGACGTCGGTCTTCTCGACCAGATCGTCGAGAAGAGCAAGGTCGCCAAGTCGCAGACCGAGCACGACCGCGCCAAGGACATCATCGCCGCCCTGGCGAAGGAAGTCCTGGACGGTACCGTCGTGGTCTCCGACAACCTCAACCTGACGCTCGACGCGCGCATCGCCGAGATCGACCGGATCATCTCCGAGCAGCTCAGCGCGGTCATGCACGCCGAGTCCTTCCAGAAGCTGGAAGGCAGCTGGCGTGGCCTGCACTACCTGTGCCAGCAGACCTCCACCGGCCCGAACATGAAGATCAAGGTCTTCAATTCGCCGCAGAAGGACCTGGTGAAGGACTTCAAGTCCGCCATCGACTTCGACCAGAGCGCGCTGTTCAAGAAGGTCTACGAAGAAGAGTTCGGCACCTTCGGTGGTGCGCCGTTCGGCGCGCTGATCGGTGACTACTTCCTCGGCCGCCAGCCGGAGGACATGTACTTCATCGAGCAGATGTCGCACGTCGCCGCTGCCGCGCACGCGCCGTTCATCTCCGCCGCCAGTGAAGGCATGTTCGGCCTGGAGACCTTCACCGATCTGGGCAAGCCCCGCGATCTGGCCAAGGTGTTCGACACGGTCGAGTACGCGAAGTGGAAGTCGTTCCGCGAGAGCGAAGACAGCCGCTACGTCGGCCTGACCATGCCGCGCTTCCTGGGCCGCCTGCCGTACAACCCGAAGGATGGCACCACGGTCGAGGGCTTCAACTTCGTCGAGGAGATCGAAGCGGCCGACCACAGCAAGTTCCTGTGGTGCAACACCGCCTACGCCATGGGCGCGCGCCTGACCCAGGCGTTCGAGAGCTTTGGCTGGTGTGCGGCCATCCGGGGCGTGGAAGGTGGTGGCCTGGTCGAAGACCTGCCGACCCATACCTTCCGTACCGACGACGGTGAAGTGGCGCTGAAGTGCCCCACCGAGGTGGCCATCACCGACCGTCGTGAAAAAGAACTCAGTGACCTCGGCTTCATGCCGCTGGTGCACTGCAAGAACACCGACTACGCCGCGTTCTTCGGCGCCCAGTCGGCACAGAAGCCGAAGAAGTACAACACCGATTCGGCCAATGCCAACGCGATCCTGTCTGCCCAGCTGCAGTACATCTTCGCGGTCTCGCGTATCGCCCATTACCTCAAGGCGATGATGCGCGAGAAGATCGGCAGCTTCGCTTCGGCGGGGAACGTCGAGGAGTTCCTGAACCGTTGGATCGCCCAGTACGTGCTGCTGGACGACAACGCCTCCCAGGAAGCCAAGGCCCAGTTCCCGCTCCGCGAGGCATCTGTGCAGGTTTCGGAGGTGCCGGGCAAGCCCGGTGTCTACCGCGCGGTGGCCTTCATCAGGCCGCATTTCCAGCTCGATGAGCTGTCTGTCTCGTTGCGTCTGGTCGCCGAACTGCCGGCGTCCGCGAAAAAGTCGTAACGATTTGCAGTACCTGAAGCGTCCAGGGGAGTTCACCCCCCGGATTGCAGTGACGCTTATTTCAAGAGGGCGTAGCCCCCCTTAACCGCCAGGCCCCCGCCTGGCACACCAAATCTCACGGAAGAACGGAATTTAGGAGACCAGATATGCAACACGCTTTCCTCTCGATTGACACCATCAAGGGCGAGTCGCACGACGACAAGCACAAGGACTGGATTGAAATCCAGTCGTTCTCGCAGGACCTGCTGCAGCCGCGTTCGGCCACCGCGTCGACCTCCGGCGGCACCACCGCAGCCCGCGTGAACCTGTCCCCGATCGAAATCACCAAGTCGATCGACCTCGCCTCCACGGCCCTGAACCAGGCCGCTTCCAACGGCACCACCTTCCCGAAGGCGCAGATCCAGTTCATGCGCGCCGACAAGGACGGCAACGCGATCAATTACTACATGGTCGAGCTGCTGAACGTGCTGGTCCACCGCGTCACCACCACGGTGGACAAGGAAGGCATGCCGCAGGAAGTTGTTCAGTTGAGCTTCGGCGCCATCAAGTGGACTTACCAGCAGCAGAAGCCGGAAGGCGGAGTTGGTGGCAAGACCGTGGCACAGTGGAGCGCAACCAAGAACATCCCGAACTACACCGTTTGATGTTGTGTCGCTGCGATGGCGCCTTGTGCGCCATCGCAGTCTGATCGTCAGGTGAGGCCAGGAACGGCCTCGCCTTTGCTGCACCGCTGCCGCCCGCACGGATGCCGAACCTGAGTGGATCGTCCAATGAAGGGACTCGAACCCAGCCTGCTGGAAAAACTGTTCGACGACGCGCCGAAGCAACCGGCCGGCGGGCCTGTGTTCAAGTCCGTTTCGCTCGAGCAGTACAAGGAATCCATTGCCCGCGACCTGGAGGGGCTGCTGAATTCACGCGCCGCGTTCCAGGAAGGGGACATGAAGGAATTTCCCAATTGCCGTCAATCGCTGCTGACCTACGGCCTGGCGGATTTCTCGGCGATGAGCCTTGCCAATGCGTACGATCGCGCTGCGATCTGCCGTTCACTGGAGCAGGCCGTGGCGCGCCATGAGCGGCGCCTGCGCAATGTCACTGTCCATCTGGATGCAGGCAACCAGTTTGCAGGTGGCCTGCACTTCACCATCCATGCATTGCTCGACCTGGAGCCGGCCCGCGAGCCGGTCAGCTTCGACGCGATGCTGCAGCCTTCGACCCTGCAGTACCAGGTCAGCCGCGCACGTCGTACGCAGGCCGCCTGATGCAGGATCTGCTGCCTTACTACGAACGTGAACTGGGCTACCTGCGTCGCTATGGCCGGGAGTTTGCCGAGCGCTACCCGAAGATCGCCGGACGCCTGCAGCTCTCTGCCGACGGCAGCCAGGATCCGCACGTCGAGCGCCTGATCGAAGCTTTCGCACTGCTGACCGCTCGCGTCTCCAAGCGCATCGAGGACGACTACCCGGAATTCACCGATGCGCTGCTGGACGTGCTGTACCCGCATTACCTGCGGCCGTTCCCGTCCTGTTCCATCGCCTGCTTCGACATGGAAGGGGTGGCGTCCAAGTTGAGCGCCCCGGTGCGGGTGCCGCGCGGCACCGCCCTGCAGAGCCGCCCGGTTCGCGGCGTGCCCTGCGATTTCCGCACCGCCTATGACGTCGTACTCGCGCCGATCGGCGTGCAGCAGGTGGTCTACCGCAGCGTGGCCGATGCGCCGATGGCGACGACCCTGCCGTCCGGTACCGGCGGGCAGATTTCCCTTGGTTTCCAGCTGCTGTCCGACCAGCTGGGCTTCCACCAGCTGGGCACCGATCACCTCCGCCTGTTCCTCGATGGTGAGCCGTCGGTGCGCGCTGCCTTGCGCGACGCACTGATGCTGGGTGTGAAGGCGGCCTACGTCGAGTCCGACGGCGATGGCCGCTGGCGCCGGCTGGATACCGTGCCGCTCAGCCCGGTCGGCTTCGCCTACAACGAGGCGCTGATCGATTTCCCGGCGCGATCGCATCCGGCCTATCGCCTGTTGACCGAACTGTTCGCCTATCCGGAGAAGTTCGGCTTCGTCGACCTGCACCTGCCTGCACTCATCGCCAGTGCGAGCCGCCGCTTCACCCTGCACTTGGTGCTCAACGCGCAGGGGCAGGACCGCAACGGCACGATGGTGCTGGAGGAGCTGGGGCCGCACAACCTGCGCCTGGGCTGCACGCCCATCGTGAACCTGTTCAAGACCAGCGGAGAGCCGATCCGGGTCACCCATCGCACGGTCAACTATCCGGTGCTGGCCGACGCGCGTCGCGCGTTCGCCTATGAGGTGCATTCGATCGATTCGGTACACCGCATCCGGCAGACCCCGCAGGGCGAGCTGATCCAGGCGTTCCGCCCGTTCTATTCGCTGCAGCACGGTGAAGATCCCGAGCGCACCGGCCAGTACTGGGTGGCGCGCCGTGATGAGGACGTCGCGCGGCAGAGTCCGGGCTTCGAGACGGAAATCAGCTTCGTCGACCTGGCGTTCAACCCGGTGTTGCCGCAGACCGATACCGTCAGCCTGGAGTTGACCTGCAGCAATCGTGACCTGCCCAACCAGCTCGCCTTCGGCGTGGCCGGCGGCGACCTGAACATCGAGGGCGGCAGCCCGGCCAAGGCGATCAGCCTGCTGCGCAAGCCGACCAAGCCGCTGCGCTTCCGCCATGGCCGCAATGCCCAGTGGCGCCTTATCTCCCATCTTTCCCTCAACCAGCTTTCGCTGACGGCCAGTGGCCTGCCCGCGCTGAAGGAGATGCTGCGCCTGTACGACCTGTCGGGCAGCAACGTCTCGGCGCGCCAGATCGACGGCATCCTCGAACTGGAACAGACCCCGGTCACCACCTGGATGCATGGCCGCCAGTTCGCCTCGGTGGTCCGTGGCCTGGAGATCCGGTTGACCCTCAATGAAGCCCATTTCGTGGGTACCGGTGTGGCCGCCTTCGCCCAGGTGATGGACCACTTCTTTGCACTGTACGTGCATGCCAACAGCTTTACCCGACTGGTGCTGGTGTCCAGCGACAGCGGGGAGGAGATCGTCCGATGCCCAGCGCGCAGCGGCGAATCGATCCTGGCGTAGCCCAGCAGCTGCTCGCCGAGCCCCACCGCTTCCAGTTCTTCCAGGCGGTGCGGGTCCTCGAGCAGGTGTTCCAGCGGCAGGGCGTCAAGCCCGGCCAGGCCGTGCCCATGCGGGTGCGCTTCCGCAATTCGCTCTCGCTGGGCTTCCCCGCCACCGAGCTATCGGCCGAGGGCGAGGTCTATTCGCTGCAGGGCGACCGGCTGCAGGGGCAGGAGGCGATCGAGGAGGCACTGCACGGCGAGACGCTCGCCGAAGTGCACCTGACCCCGCAGTTCATGGGCCTGCTCGGTACCGCCGGCGCGTTGCCGCTGCACTACACCGAAACCCTGCAGCTGCGCGAGCTGTACCAGCGCGATCGCACCGCACGCGCCTTCCTGGACATCTTCTCCAGCCGCGCGGTGTCGCTGCACTATGCCGCCTGGAAGAAGCATCGCCTGGCCGTGCAGTACGAACTGGACCGGCGCGAGCGTTTCCTGCCGCTGGTGCTGTCGCTGCTCGGCATGGGCATGAGCGAGCTGCGCGATCGCCTGCACGAGGGCAAGGGCGACATCTTTGACGAAGCGGTGGCCTACTACGCCGGTGCGGTGCGCCAGCGGCCGGTGTCGGCAGCGCTGATGCAACGCGTGCTTTCGGACTACTTCAAGGTGCCCCTGCACGTGGAGCAGTTCGTCGGCGCGTGGTACCGGGTGCCGGCGGGGCAGGCAACCCGCCTGGGCCAGGCCAACGCCGTACTTGGCGCCAGCGCACTGGCCGGCGACCGGGTCTGGCAGCGCGACCTGCGCCTGCGCCTGCGCATCGGCCCGCTGCGCCGTGATCAGTTCGATGATTTCCTGCCCGGCGGCAGTGCTGCCGAAGCATTGGCCAAATGGCTGTCGCTGTTGACCGGCGGCATTCTTGAATACGAAGTACGGCTGGTGCTGCGTGCCGAGGATGTGCAGGGCAGCGCACTCGGCAGTGGCGGTGGCGCCCGCCTTGGCTGGGACAGCTACCTCTGCACCCAGCCGCAGGTGACTTCGCGTGAGGACACCACCTATGGCATCCACACGCTGCAATGACAACCTGCCGGTGGCCGTCGCGCCGCCGGCCCCTGAACGGTTCCAGCAAGGAGTGCGCGTTTCCGCATGAGCATCAACCTCAAAACCCTGATCAGCAAGCTGGACGACACCTGCCGCCAGGCGGCCGAGCGGGCTGCGAACCTGTGCATGGCGCGCGGCAACTACGAGGTGGACCTGGAACATCTGTTCCTGGCGCTGCTCGAGCAGCCGCAGAGCGATTTCGTGTTGATCGCACGCCGCAGCGGCATCCTGCCCGAGTCGCTGGAGCGCGATCTCAACGACGAGATCAGCCAGTTCAAGAACGGCAACAGCCGCACGCCGGTGTTTTCCCAGCACATTCCCAAGCTGTTCGAGCATGCCTGGCTGATCGCATCGCTGGATTCGGAAACCACCCGCATCCGCAGCGGCCACCTGCTGCTGGCGCTGCTGACCGAGCCCGACCTGGCGCAGCTGGCCTACCGCGGCTCGAAGCTGTTCGTGCGCTTCAAGCGCGATGAGCTCAAGCACGACTTCGCCAAGCTGACCGAAGGTTCGCAGGAAGCCGTGCAGACGGTCCGCTTCGCCGACGCGTCGGTAACCGGCGAGCCGGCCGAAGGCGACGAGGTGGGGGCAGGGGAGGCCAAGGGCGGCCTGTCGAAGACCCCGGCGCTGGACCAGTTCACCACCAACCTCACCCAGCGCGCACGCGAGGGCAAGATCGACCCGGTGATCGGCCGCGACGGCGAGATCCGCCAGGTGGTCGACATCCTGATGCGCCGGCGCCAGAACAACCCGATCCTCACCGGCGAAGCTGGCGTCGGCAAGACGGCCGTGGTCGAGGGCCTGGCCAAGCGCATCGCCGACAAGGACGTGCCCGATGTCCTGCAGGGCGTCGAGCTGCACACCCTGGACATGGGCCTGCTGCAGGCCGGTGCCAGCGTCAAGGGCGAGTTCGAGAACCGCCTGAAGAACGTCATCGATGAGGTCAAGAAGAGCCCGCATCCGATCATCCTGTTCATCGACGAAGCGCACACGATGATCGGTGCCGGTGGCACGGCCGGCCAGAATGACGCGGCCAACCTGCTGAAGCCGGCACTGGCCCGCGGCGAGCTGCGCACCATCGCGGCCACCACCTGGAGCGAGTACAAGAAGTACTTCGAGAAGGATGCCGCCCTGGCGCGGCGCTTCCAGGTGGTCAAGGTGGAGGAGCCCACCGAAGCACTGGCTGCCGCCATGCTGCGCGGCATGGTCGGGTTGATGGAGTCGCACTTCAACATCCGCGTGCTGGACGAGGCCGTGACCGAAGCCGTGCGCCTGTCGCACCGCTATATCAGCGGCCGCCAGCTGCCGGACAAGGCGGTCAGCGTGCTAGACACGGCCTGCGCCAAGGTGGCGCTGGGCCAGAGTGCCACGCCGGCCATCATCGAAGACACGCGCAAGCACCTGGATCGACTGCACGCCGAGATCAGCGCGCTGCAACGCGAATCCGCCGGCGGCAGCGACCATGGCGAGCGCCTGGCGGAACTGCATGTCCAGCAGAGCGAAGCGCAGGCGGTACTGGCCAGCAACGAAGAGCGCCTCGGCCGCGAACGCGACCTGGCCACGAAGATCGCCGCACTGCGCCAGCAGCTGGAGCAGGGCAGCCCGGAACCGGTCGAGCGCGATGGCGCTGCCGATGACGGTGACGGCGATGTCGCCGTCGCCAAGCCTGCCGCCAAGTGTGGCAAGGCGGCGCCCGTGCAGTCGCCGCAGCATGCCGAGCTGGCACGCCTGCAGGCCGAGCTGCGCGAGCTGCAGGGTGAAACCCCGATGGTGCCGTTGCAGGTGGATGGTACGGTGGTGGCCGAAATCGTCTCTGCCTGGACCGGCGTTCCGCTGGGCCGCATGGTGAAGGACGAGATCCGCACGGTGCGCACGCTGGGCAACCTGCTGGTTGAACGCGTGATCGGCCAGGACCACGCGCTGGATGCCATCGCCCAGCGCGTGCGTACCGCCACGGCGCGGCTGGAAGACCCGAACAAGCCGCGCGGCGTGTTCATGTTTGTGGGCCCGTCCGGTGTCGGCAAGACCGAAACCGCGCTGGCCCTGGCCGACATCCTGTACGGCGGCGAGCGCAAGCTGGTCACCATCAACATGAGCGAGTACCAGGAGGCCCACAGCGTGTCCGGCCTGAAGGGCTCGCCGCCCGGTTACGTCGGCTATGGCGAGGGCGGTGTGCTGACCGAGGCCGTGCGCCGCAATCCTTACAGCGTGGTGCTGCTGGACGAGGTCGAGAAGGCGCATCCGGACGTGCTGGAAATGTTCTTCCAGGTGTTCGACAAGGGCGTGATGGATGATGCCGAAGGCCGCGAGATCGACTTCCGCAACACGCTCATCATCCTCACCTCCAACATCGGTTCCTCGCAGATCATGCAGGCCTGCCTGAACAAGCCGGCCGAGGAGATCCCTGCGGCCGATGTGCTTGGCGAGGCCCTGCGCCCGGTGCTGATGCGTACCTTCAAGCCGGCCTTCCTCGGCCGCCTGAAGGTCGTGCCGTACTACCCCATCAACGATGACGTGCTGGTGCAGATCATCACGCTCAAGCTCGGCCGCATCCGCGATCGCGTCATCGCCAATCACAAGGCCACCTTCAGCTGGGACGACAGCCTGGTGGAGGCCGTGCTTGCACGTTGCACCGAAGTGGACTCGGGTGCGCGCAACGTTGACCACATCCTCAATGGAACCCTGCTGCCGGAGATCGCCGAAAGCGTGCTGGCAGCAATGGCCGAGGGGAACCGGATCAACGCCATCAAGGTCACCGCCGGCAAGAAGGGTGACTTCAAATACAAAGTGTCATGACACTGAGCAAAAGGAGAACGCTGATGGAATTCTTTGGATTTGACCGCGAAGCAGCCCTGAACCACTGCGACAGCCTGGAACTGGGCCTGGGTCGTGAGCTGGACCGCGTCCGTTCGTGGAACCGGCTGCGTCCGGAACACGTGATCGAACTGCTGGACACCGCTGTGCCGGCTGCCCGCCAGGATGCCCGCAACATCGCTGCGCAGATCAGCCGCGGTTCCTGGCGCATCCACATGGATGCCCCGGTCGTGGGCAAGCCGCAGCTGGTGAGCAATGCGCGTGAAGTGCAGATCACCGCCGGTGGCCGCGACTATCGCCTGAAGATCAGCGAAGGCGTGCGCCTGCAGCTGGAAGAGATCGTCCAGGCGGCCTGATCGCCGTGTGTGCCTGCGGCCCGGAAGGGGCGCAGGCCACGCGGAAGCGGGAAGCGGAGGCAACCGATGCGTACGTCGCATGCAGACCACCTTGAAGTCCGGGACGTCGGGGAAACACCATGGAACTGGTAAACAACCTGCGGGCGGCACTGGCCGGCCCGTCACACGCTCAGCGCTTCTTGCGACTGCATACGTCGCTGGGAAGCGATGTGCTGGTGGCCGAAACCCTCGATGGCGTCGAGCAGATCGACGGCATCGGCTTCCAGTGGACGATCACGGCGC